>CALLKH010000447.1 GCA_938008425.1 uncultured Planctomycetaceae bacterium
AGGCCCGGCGACGCCGCGATCATCGACTTCACAACGTCCAGCTGGCCGAGCATCGTGGCGGCGAACAGATCGACGCGCGCCCCCTTGGAGATCAGATACTCCGCGATCTCCCGCCGCCCGACGTGCGAGGCCGCACCGAGCGCCGTCTCCCAGTCGCCGAAGCCCCAATCCCACGCCGCATTCGCGAGCGACGGCCGTTCATCCACAAGCTCCTTCACGCGTTTGAAGTCGAAGTGCGAGGCCCCCACCACCGCCTGCACCACCGAACGCTCCTGTTGTGGAAAAAATTCTGAAATCTCCGGGGCCGCCGGCTTGGCCGGCTCCTCGCCCATCGAATAGTCCGCGGTCACCGCGACGACCGTACCGGCCATGAAGGCCCTTCGGGAAACACGAGGATTCATGTCGATTCTCCCCTGATTCAAGGATTGAAGTGCATCGTCCACTTACTTGAACGAATCCCGGTCCGGGCGTTCACTCGCGGCGTCAGGATGCCGATCCATGCAAAACCGATGAGAATTCGCCTCTAAGACAGGTGCATCAGGATTGCCGCGTGACGTCTCGATCCGTGTTCATTACAAATAGCATCTTCAGTAACGCGCGTGGCAACCGAATTTCGGAAGCCGGCCACGAACCGAGAACAGGAAACGAGGTCCTACTCGTTGATGATGTCAACAAGAAGCAAGCACCCAGGCAGACCGATTCAGGTATGGCGGCAGATAATCCTCTCAATGGCCCCGCTGTTCTCGATCTGCGTTCCCCTTGCCGCACAGGTCGCTCAGCCGACGACAACGACTTCACAACCGGATCAGGCTCGCACCCCCGCTACCGCCCCAGCTGACAATCGCGAGAAGGACCGAAAGCTCGGCGCCTATCAAACCGCGAACACCGGTCTTCTCGATCCAACCGCCGTCGCCGTGGATGCGGATAACAGAGTGTACATCGCCGAATCAGGCCGCCATCAAATCGCCGTCTTCGACGCGACGGGAAAACGGCTTCGCACCATCGGCCGCAAGGGCTCAGGCGAGGGCGAACTGCTCTTCCCTTCCGGCGTCGCCGTCGCGGGCAATGGCGACATCTACGCCAGCGACAACGGCAATCATCAGATCGTCGTGTTCGATCGCAACGGCAAGTTTCTTCGAGGCTGGGGTGGATTCGGATCGGCCGCAGGGCAACTGATCCGACCGATGGGGCTGGCGATCGCGGGTGATCGCATCTATGTGACGGACGCGGGAAATGATCGAGTGCAGGTCTTCGATCTGGGCGGCGATCCCATGAAGTCCATCGGCGAGTGGGGCACAAAGCCCGGGCAGTTTCAGCGGCCGGTCGCGGTGGCCGTGGATCGCGCCGCAAATCTGTACGTGCTCGATCAGGACAACAATCGCGTGCAGGTCTTCGATTCCACCGGAAAGAACCCGCGCGTCTGGGGCGAAT
Source organism: uncultured Planctomycetaceae bacterium (assembly GCA_938008425.1). Lineage (GTDB taxonomy): Bacteria > Planctomycetota > Phycisphaerae > UBA1845 > UTPLA1 > JADJRI01. Next base: position 1,432 of record CALLKH010000447.1, read on the forward strand.
GGGGGCCGTTCCCGGGGATGATCGCAGGCGCGCGAGGGTTCTGCCTGCACGAGAATCTTCTCTACATCGCCGACACCATGAACCATCGCGTTCAGGTCATGCGCCCGGCCGGCAAGGCGGCCTACCAGTGGGGTATTCACGCCTTCATGCCGCGTGAGGGCGGCGGGAAGCTGCATTACCCGAGCGCCATCGCCGTCGCACCCACCGGTGAGTTCGCCGTCGTCTGCGAGGGATTCGAGAACCGGTGCCAGATTTTCCGCCGCATGCCGCCCGGGGAGTTGCCGCCGACGAGTCCGTTTGTTCAGAACGATCCCTCGGGCCAGTCGCATTTCGGAATTTCCGCCGGATTGAGCAGGAATCTCGTCGCCCTGAGCGAGGAGGAGATCGACCAGGTGTCGATTCATAATCTCCTTGACGGCGCGGCCGTGCGCATCGCGATGGTCGGCCAGCACGGCGTTCGACCGGGCCAGTTCGTGCGGCCGTCTGGAATCGATCTCGACGCCGGGAATTCGACTCTGATCGTCGGCGACGCCGGCAACCGCCGCCTGCATGAATTCCAGATCAAACAGGATCCACCCGGCCAGCTTCGATTCATTCCGCAGATGGCGAGCCTGACGCGTACGCTCGATTTCGCCGCGCTGCGCGAGACGACGCCGGAGTTGAAGGACCGGCCGGTGATCGAGCCGACCATCGTGCGCCGCGACCGCGAGGGAACGTTCTTCATCCTCGACGCGGTTCAATGCCTCGTCGTGGTGCTGGACAAGGACTACACGGTTCGAAAGGTCTGGCCCACCTTGGAGAATAAGCCGGCGTGGATTCAACCCGCCGATCTTGTGCTCGATCCCGCCGGCCGGCACGTCTACATCGCCGACGCGGGCGCCGGCGTCGTTCGATCCTACACACGAAACGGCCGGCCGCGCGACGAATGGCGCGACGAGCGCCTGACGACCCCGGGCGGCGTCGCGGTCAATTCCTACGGCATCGTTTTCGTCAGCGATGAATTTGAAAACCGAATTCTCAAGTTCGACGCCGAGGGAAAGCTGATCAAGTCGTGGGGGGCGTCCGGTCTCGGGGCCGGACAACTTTATCGCCCGCGTGGGATGATGCTCACCGAGGCGGGCCATCTGCTCGTCATCGACCACGGAAATCACCGCTGCCAGATCTTTTCAAAAGATGGAAAATACTTGAACGTCTTCGGGGCGACTTATTTCATTCGTCCCGCGCAACGAGGTGTAAATGATGCGACGAATCAGGAATAGCGTCTTACTTGCGACGTTCGCCGCGATGACAGGTTGCGGTCAGCCCAACGCGCCGGACAAGACTTCACCGTCCGCTGCGCACGACGACCATCCGGCCGCCGCCCACGCCGGGCCATTCGAGCTCGTCGATGCGGAAGAAGTGTTCCGGGTCTCATTCCACCCAGAGCCCGGGCCGATTCGAACATCGGCGCCGTTCTCGATGCACGTCGATGTGACACGAATCGCGACCGGGCAGCCCATCGGCGATGAGGCGATGCTGTTTGTCGACGCGGCGATGCCGGAGCACCGGCACGGCATGAACACCCAGCCGCGCGTCCACCGCGCCGGCCCCGGCCATTTCGACGTCGATGGGATGCTGCTGCACATGCCCGGAAGGTGGGAACTCTATTTCGACGTCGTCGAAGGCGCCGTCACGCGGCGGGCGATGCTTGAGCTTGAACTGGAATGAGCAGCCCTTCCCATCTCATCGCGCGCGAAGGCCTGACAGGACTTGTCACTGTTGTCTTGCTTTTTCTCTCCGCCTGCACCCTGCGCACGGACGAAACATCGACGGCCAACGAACACCCCGCGCCGATCGAATCCTTCACCGCGCAGGAAATCCGCCGAATCCTCAGCCACTCCCCCCTGCCGCCGGCTCAAGATCCAACGAACCGCCAACTAAACGATCCGGCCGCCGCCGAACTGGGCCATCGTCTCTTCTTCGACGTCCGTCTCTCAGCCAACGGCCAGATCAGTTGCGCGACGTGCCACGATCCCGCCCGGAGCTTCGCCGATGGCAAGCCGTTTTCCGAAGGACTCCAGACCGGCTCGCGCCACACCCCTTCGCTCTGGAACGTCGCGCACAACCGATGGTTCTTCTGGGATGGCCGCGCCGATTCGCTCTGGGCTCAGGCGCTGCACCCGATCGAGAGCCCGATGGAAATGGGGTCGAGCCGACTGGCCGCCGCGCGCCTCATCCACGATGACGACGCCTACCGCGAGCTTTACGTCCGAGCATTCGGCAACCTGCCCCCGCTCACGGATCGATCGAGATTCCCCGAACAGGGCAAACCCAAGTCGGCCGCCGACCCGAACGCCGACGACGCATCGTGGAACGAAATGTCCCCGGATGATCAATTCGCCGCGAACCGGGTCTTCGCCAACATCGGCAAGGCGATCGCCGCCTACGAGTCGAAGCTGCTGAGTCGCCGCTCGCCCTTTGATGTCTTCGTCGAAGGCCTTTCGACCGAAGATCATTCAAAGCTGGCGGCACTCTCCCCCGCCGCCCAGCGGGGCCTCAAGCTGTTCATCGGCAGCGCGAATTGCCGCAGCTGCCACATGGGGCCGAACTTCACGGATGGAGAGTTCCACGACACGCGCGTGCCGCCGCGCGAGGGCCGCTCGCCCGACGACCCCGGCCGATTCGCCGGCGTGGCCGAAGTCAAGAATGATCCCTTCAACGCCGCGGGCGTATTCAGCGATCAACGAACCGGATCCATCGTCGAGTTTCTCGTTAACAATGCGGAAAACTGGGGACGATTCAAAACGCCGACGCTGCGAAATGTCGCAAAGACCGCGCCCTACATGCATCAGGGACAGTTTGAATCGCTGGCGGAGGTGGTGCATTTCTATTCAACGCTGGAGGGCGCGCTGCCGGCGGGCCACCACGCCGAGACAATCATCCAGCCGCTCTTTCTCACCCATCAGGAAGAGGCTGACCTGGTCGCGTTCCTGGAGAGCCTGACCGACGAGGCCATCGAGCCGGAACTGCTTCGCCCGCCGCATGACGGAGCCGGGACGCGATAACCAGATTCTCGCCGCGTCGGACCGGAAATCCCGCACGCCGGATGTCGAATCCCCTTTTTTTCACCGGCGAGGATTTTGGCTTTACGACCGAACCCGCTACCATAGTGATATTGGACATTCCCCGCGGGAGCGCCTCGCTCAGCTTCATTCTCAGGGCGTTCCCTCGCACGAGGCGAG
>CALLKH010000448.1 GCA_938008425.1 uncultured Planctomycetaceae bacterium
GGCCGAACTCCTCGGGGCTGGCCACGCTCATCGACAACTACATCGTTCCTGCGGTGCAGGCGTTCCCGGCCGACTGGATGCGGCCGCAGCCGATCGACCTGAACATGGGATCAACGGTTAATCCGCTCGCGGCAAAGGCGGATTTCATCCGATACTCGGCGGCCGCCATGTATATGGCACTCGAGGCGGGAGCAAGCACATCGAGCTTCAACTACCAGGGCATGCCGCTCGTTGATTCGCAGTCGCCCGGCGCCTCGCTGAACCGGCAGTACCTGGCGTGGCAGTTCGCGGTGAATCTCGCGGATTATCGCGATGCCGACGTGACGCCGACCTACTGGCCCTGGCAGCCCACGTCCGGCGAGCCGATTCGCTACATCGTCGGCGTTGAGAAGCAGCCGTTTTTCACCGAGGCGTATGCCTACCTCGTCGCCGGTAATGATTCGTCTCCGGCGGGACCGGTCGGCCAGTCTCCGCCGCCGGGCGCACCGGCGATCGTGCCCGATGAGTGGTTCTTCGCCTTCGAACTCTTTGTGCCGCCGGGCTGGTCAATCCCGACGCAGAACCTGTATTTCCGCGCCCCCGGCAGCGGCAAGGGCCTCATTCCGCTCACCAGCTTCCGGCTCGCCGGCGCGACGCTCGGCGCGGGGCTCGGCGCCACGATGGACGGCGGACCGGCCGACGTGGATGCGGTGCTCGACAGCGACCATGGCAACTACTACGTCTTTTGCAGCTCGCTTGCCGATGCGCCGCCGGATGTGCGGCTCAAGCTGATCAACTTCCCGCGGGCCTTTGTGCGCGATGGTTTCCGAATCGCGACCGATGGCATCGGACGGCTTGAACTGGTCTATTCGCCGACGGGCCTCGACAACCCCGCGCCGAATCAGTTGCCGAATCACGTGCTTGACTCGATCGGCCCGCAGCAGTCGGGTCTGGAGCTTGCGGCCAACACCTTCTCCGGTCTCGGCGGCGTCGTGGCCGGCACGACTGACAGTTTCAGCTGGGCGCAGCGTCCGCCGATGTCGGCGATGGCCGAGGGCGGCCGGCGCGCATTCTCACTGCGTCGCAGCACGAAGGGCTGGCGGTTCACGACGGCCTGGCAGCTTTACAGCTTCGCCCCGGGCGGTTTCGCGGTTCCCAATCTGGCGTCGTTCGACGAGTCGCTGGGCGCGCCGAATCGCGATCTGGATCTGGCCGGCGCTGATATGAACGCGCTCATTCCCGAGTCGGTCTGGCCGGGGCTGACCTCGTTCTCAGGCCTCGCCGCCGAGGACAATTTCCTCGCGGGCGTGCCGTATGCGGCGTTCGACTCCGCGGGCGACTTGTCCCGCATGCTCATGGTCGGGCCGATCAATCTGACGCAGGTTCCGCCGCGGCCGATTCTTCTGAATTCGACCGGCGCGCTGCGAACCGGCGTAGATCTTCCCGCGACGGTGCTGATCGCCGAGGCGCTCACCACGCCCCCGGCCGGCAACGCCCCGTTCGGCAATAGTGCCGCTCGCGTGGCAGCGGGTCGCGTGGATTTCGTCGACGCCTACCGCGTCGGCAACCCGGCTCGGCCCTGGACCTGGCGGCTGCTCGATTTCTTCACCACCCAGAGCGCGCTGCACGACGGCATCGACAACGACGGCGACGGCTTCTTCGACCTCGAAGGCGACCCGACCGAGGCGGCGGACGTGATGTTCCGCGTCGCCGGCCGCGTCAATCTCAACACCGCGCCGGCCACCGTGCTCCGCGGCGCGACGTTCAGTTCGCTGCTGCCGACATCCCCTACGCTGGCGTTCTACGACCCCGTCGCGATCCAGGATCCGCTCGCGTCGTTCGTCGGCAATCCGAATTTCTTCTGGGATCTTCCGACGGCCATCATCGCCAAGCGCGAAGCTCGGCGCGTGCCGCTTCGCGTAACGCAGGCCGCGACGGGGATTCCGCAGATCGTGGCTGAGGCCGAAGTCTCGCCGCTGGCCGGTGGCGGTCCCGGTGGATCGGGCGGCCCGACGGCCGGTCCGACGCGCACGCCGTTCCGGCGTATCGCGGATCTGATCCAGCTGAACGACGTGGGCGATCGCCTCGGCGGACGTGATGAACTCTTCCGCGTGGATCGATTTCACGCGCCGAACCCCGCCACGGGCATCGCACTGTACAACCACATGATCCCTGAGCGCGATCCTTCGGTGGGCGGCTCGACGAATACGCACCCGCGCCTCGGGCTGACGGGTTCGCCGTACTCGCCGGACTTCCGCTATCGGCCGGATCGGCTCTCGGCCGACTATGTGCCGATCGAAGTTCCGCCGGGATTCGTCGGAAATGCCAACGCCTTTCGGAGCGATCCGGTCGATGGCGGCGGCGTACGCGGTCGCGATGTGTTCCTCTCGCGGCTGACGAACCTCTATTCGACGCGTTCCGACGTCTTCACGGTGTATATCGCCTTGATCGACGATGAAGGAAATTACGTCCATCGCAGTCAGGTGACGCTCGATCGGAGCGTCTGTTTCCGGGAAACCCCGTCACTGGACGGGACGCCATCCACCCCGGTCCTGCCCACAATCCTGACGCGCACGGATGGGAGTTATACGGACGACACAAAATAGCCGCATCGGCCGCGCGTTACGGCCCCGGGCTGCCGCCGCTGTCCGGAAAGTTCAATGCGGTAAGACTTTACTGACGCCCGCCGTCGAGGCTACAATACCGAAGCAAGCCTCGGGGAAGGCGTAAACGGAAGCACACCTTCATTCTCTCACCAGCGGAGGTACAGACTCATGCTCGCACGACGAACAAGACAGGCTTTTACACTGATCGAGTTGCTGACAGTGATGGCGATTATCGTCATCCTGATCGGCATCCTCACCCCCTCCCTCACCGGGGCGCGAAACCGTGCCGTTCAGACCGCGATCAAGGCGCAGATCAACGCCATGTCGGTCGGCCTTGAATCGTTCCACGGCGACGAGGGCAAGTATCCGGCATCGAACCCGTTCCTGTGGTCAACGGACATCGTGAACGCAGCCCAGCAGACCGCGCAGATGGCGGCGTGGGAAGTGACCGATGGTTCCAACCCGCTCCAGGGCGCGCACATTCTTGTTGACGCTCTCGTCGGCCGAGACTTCCTCGGCTACGACCCGAAGGCGCCGATCGTCGGTCCCGGCGGCGGAACCAACACCTACGATCGCTGGGATCCGATGAACAGCCGCCGAAGCCCGTACATCTCGGTTGACGGCATCAGCACGACGACCGATTCCGAACCGCCCGAGGACGGATTCGGCCAGTACGCGAACCTCAGTCAGGTTCAGCCGCTGATCGATGGCCTGCGATGCCAGGTCTTCCGCGACAAGTTCGGCTGGCCGATCCTCTACTACCGCGCCGCACCGACCGCCGGCCAGAATACGCCGATCGTTCAGCAGAATCCCAATATGCAGATCGGGGATGGTGTTTTCGATGGCTCGGACAACGGTCTCTTCACGAGCTACAACGGTTCGCAGCATCGCATCGCCGATGCGGACGACGGCCTACCGATGGCGCAGTACACCGGGCAGGCTTCGCTGGAGCGGGCCGCAAACGGTCACTTTGCTGAGTTCATTCGCTCAATCCGGGCGACTACATATGAGACCGGCACCACGAACATCATCTTCCCGCGCCCCGTCCGGTCGGATCGCTTCATCATCCTGAGCGCCGGCAAGGACGGCATCTACGGCACGATCGATGATGTCGCCAACTTCGAGGTCTTCTCGTCCGAGCGATAAGCTTGGGAGAACGCTTCGATCCATGAAAAGCTGAGTCTCGCCGTAAACGCCGACGGATGAGATTCAAAGAAGAAAGCCCAGCGGGGCCGGCCACACGCCGGCCCCGCTTTTTTTTGGTTCCTCACGGAATTGAGAGAGTGAATTGCACTTCACATCAAACGCAGTCCGTTCCCTCACTCACCGCCCCGGGGACGGGGCGGCTCTGACTGTTGCGCCCGTTTCTGACTGTTGCGCCCGTTTCTGACTGTTGCGCCCGTCTCTGACTGTTGCGCCCGTCTCTGACTGTTGCGCCCGTTGTCGTCCGGTAATGGGTTATTCGAGCGCGAGCGCGGCGCGGCGGCTCATCCCTCGCCTTCGAACGACCGAAAATCTCTCGGGAGCGCGTGCCGCGCTCTCACGAAGACAAAGGCCAGACGCAAACCGACATGCCGCTCCACACCCTCGACCAATTGCACGTACGAAACGCGGCCGTTCGCGAGCAGCTGACGCGCAGGAATACCGCCGATGCCGCCGCCGTGGCCTCGGCGGCGGCGGCCGAGGCGATGAGCGACCTCGGCACGGTTCAGCTCGTTCAAGGACGAACCGAACAGGCGATCGCCCTGCTCAAGTCGGCGATCGATCTCAACCCGGCCTGCCATGCGGCGTTTCACAATCTCGTGAAGGTCGAACTGGCGACCGGCAGCCTGCGCGGCCCGAGGCTCGATGCGGTCAAGTCGCATCTGCTTCACCATTGGCGAACGACGCCGTGGGCCCCGGAGTACGAAGGCCTGCTTTACGCGCCGAAGTTTCTGAATCTCGAGTTCGTGAAGGGCAAGTGCAATCTCAAGTGCCGCATGTGCATCGGCACGAACGCCGTGAACCACCCGGATCGCCTATCGTACCTGGGCGCCGCGGATTTCCGGCGCATGCTCGAAAACGCGCCGACCATCGCGGGCGTCACGCTGAGCTCCGGTGACAGCGACCCGCTCCTGCATCCGGACTTCGACGACATCATCGCGGCCGCCAGGGATCACCGGATTCTGATCAATCTCTACACCAACGGCCTGCCGCTCTCGGCGCGCACGGCGCGGGCGATGGTGGACTCGGGCGTGGTCAGTTCGATCAACTTTTCAATCGACGCCGCAACGGCGGGCACATACCAGAAGGTTCGCGGCGGCGACTTTGAAAAGATGCTCGCCAAGATTCGCATGCTCGCCGAGATGAAACACGAGCGCGGCGCGGATCTGCCGCGCATCTCGGTGTCGTTCGTCGCGATGGCGGATACGGTTCAGGAACTGCCGGACTTCATCACGCTTGCGGCAGGCCTTTCGGCGAAGACGGTGATCGTCGACGACCTCAGCGGCTGGCTCGACGGCGCGGGCGGCAACCATCCGGCGGCCGATCATCCACAGGCCGGCGAATTGCTGCTTGAATCCCATCGTCGCGCTGCGGCAGCGGGCATCGATCTTCAGCTTCACGAGGGACTTCGACAGTTGATGCAGTCCGGCGCGGCAGATCAACAGCAATCGTTTGCCGAGAACGCGCCGGTCGCCGCACCACCGAAGATGCTCGCCCACTACATGGGCATGGTTCAGACTTCAAATCCATCGGCCGGTGCGCGTCTCGCCTGCTGCGGCTGGATCGACGGCGTCTGGGTGAACAGCGACGGATCGCTGCACCCCTGCTGCATGGTTCGAAACGCGGCGGACATGGGAAAAATCCAGGACGGCCCGCTCCTGGAGAATGCGAAATACGAAAAGGCGAAATCACTCCTGGCGACCGGCAAGGTCTTCGAGGCGTGCCGAAACCAGCGGATGTGCCAGTATGTGCAGGAACAGGCGTCGGCCGGAATCCCGCTTCGGATTCTGTCGACGCAGGAACTGGGCGACATCGCCCCACGTGCATCACGGTCGATCGATGCCGACACGTTCGCACTTACGCCAACGAGCGACTCGCTTTCGCTTCCGGTCCTTCAAGGGGCGTAATCAGTACGTTG
>CALLKH010000449.1 GCA_938008425.1 uncultured Planctomycetaceae bacterium
GCGGGAATCGGCCGGCCGTCGAGCGGGACGGTTCCGGTGGAGCGATCGAGATTTCCCTTGACGACATCGGGTCCGCGATTGCGCAGCGAACGCGCCATCGCCGCCAACTGGACGACATCCTCCTGATGGGCAAAAACGAATCCCCTGCGATGAAACTCGCGAACCTGCGCCCGTGACGGATGCCGGAAGTAGCTTCGCTTGCTGAGGTCCTGCGGAATGGCGTCGTTCTCGTGCAGTTCGCCGGAGTAGAACCGGTTGAACACCGGCGAGACGAGTTCCATCTGCCGGATCAGGAGGCCGAGCACCGACGTCATGCCCTGGGTTGAGAATCGCTCCTGGCAGATGATCGGCCCGGCGTCGAGCTTGGAGTGAATGACGTGCATGGTGATGCCCGCCTCCGGCTCCTGATGATGCACATACCAGTAGTATGGAGAAAGGCCGGCGTAACCCGGCAGGAGTGCGTAGTGCGTGTTGATCGCGACCCGCGAGGGGATGTCGATCAACTCGTCGCAGAATCGCGTCGTCGCGCTGAACGACAGCAGGATGCTGGGCGCGAAGCTGCGGATTCTTCCGATGACGCTCGGCTCATTCACGTTGTCCGCGTAGATGATCTCGGCCGGGAGGCGATAGTGTTTGAGCAGCTCCGGGATTGTCGTCGGCAGGCCGAAAAGTCCGAAGCGCGTCGGCATGAACCGATTGGTGCTGAGCTTGAAATGCGTGTATCGCCAGCCGCTGCGCAGGAACATGTCCCAGAGGCCGGTGACGTTTGACTTGGTCGAAGGCAGTTTGGTGGTGATGACCACCGCCTTGAGATGTCGGCCGTACTCCGCGAGCCACTCGCCCAGCGAAAGCATCGAGAGCAGGTTGCCGTTGGTGATCAGCACCGTGCTCATGTCATTGCTGGACTGGTTGGTTTTCAAATTCCACTCCGGGGTTTCGTTATCGGTCGGCGGATTCGCGAATCAAACGCCGACTTGCGATCGTCCGATCATACCGACGCATGAGCGGATGCGGTACGCGCGGGCGCCATCTGCCGGTCGATGACCTCGCCGAGCGGTCCAAACTCAAATTCGTCCAACAGCCCGATCACCTTTTGTTCCACCGTATGCCGGTTTCGCCGCTGAAGCGTATGAAATCGCCGGACCCGGCGGGCCGCCTCGGGCGGGAGGTGGCTTGTCGGAAGATCGGGGCAGGGTGATTCGATCTCGTACGGATGCATGTAAAGGATTGCCGGTCGTTCGCGTCCGACGCGGCGAATCGCCCAGCGCGTCACCATCGATGGAAAATGTCGAAGATAGCCGCCGCCGCACGATGGAAAGCGACGGCCGAAGAGACTGACGGTCGACAGCGGCGCTTCGATGATCGTGCGGCCGCTCGGCAGCGTCACCTCGTGAATGTCCAGCGGAAAGCCCGGCCAGCCGTATCGCCGCCCCTTGATGGGAAAGATGCTGGAATCGTAGTCAAAACCGAGTTCGCTCAGGACTTCAAGACCCCATGCGGTGTCCGGCATGACTGAGAAGGCCGGCGCTCGATGGCCGCGCACCCGTGCGCCGGTCAGGTCCTCGATCAGCTTCTTGGCGTCGCCGGCTTCGCGCCGGAACGAGGCCGCGTCGAGTTTGAAAAGCTGTCGGTGGTGGAACCCGTGGACGCCCAGTTCGTGGCCGGCCGTCGCGATGTCACGCACCAGTTCCGGAAACGTCTCGGCCACCTCACCCAGGACAAAACAGGTTGAGCGAACCGACCGATCGGCCAGCCATTTCAGAATTCGTCGCGTGTTATCGACCACACAGCGCGTGGGAGGGCCTTCGCGCTCGAGCCAGTCTCGGGCGATAATGTTGTGATAGTCTTCGACATCGATCGTAAACGCGTGAATCATGCCGGTTGTCGTTCGTCGGTTTCCCTTCCGCCGGGAATCGAAATTGGCGGCGTCATGCCGGGAAATGCCGGTATTATATACGGTAACGGATGATCCCAGTGCGTGACAGGTCCGCGGATAACGTCTGAATCGGCCAATATCCGGACCGAACGCCGACCCGGTTGAATCGCGGTCGCCTCCCCGGCCCGAGGCTTTCGAGGAACTCCCATGACGCAGACATCACCCCCGGCGGCCGCGCCTTCTCCTGGTCCGCCCTTGAAGCGTCGCACGCGCTTCCGTACGACCATTCGATGGGTCGAGCATGCCATCGTGTTCGGCGCTCTCGTCGTCGCGCTTTTCATCGTGACGCCGGTATCGGCCTGGATCTACAAGAGCTTCGATTGTCAGGACGAACTGCGACACGCGAAGTACATCATCTGTCTTGGCGGACATTCCAATCGCGTACTCGAATCCGCGCGGCTTCTTCAGGAGGGGTGGGCGGATTACATGATCGTGTCGAATCACGGCCGATTCGCCGACCAAATGCGGGAGCTGGCGATCGAATGGGGCGCCGATCCGGCGAAGGTGCTGGTCGACCGCGATTCATGGACAACGCGGGATCATCCCGCGAAGGTTCAGGCTTCGATCGGGCTTGATCCCGCAAATGATGTTTGCATCGTTGTCACCAGCTACACCCACATGCAGCGTTCAAAGGCCTGCTTCGAGAAGGCCGGATACAAGCACTTGATCATTCAGGAGCCGAGGTGGGAGAGGAAATTTCGGGCGCCCGAGGAGTCGACCTGGAAGGCGCGATTTCTGATTTTTCCTCAGATGGTCTACGAAGGCGCCGCATGGGTCGAGTATTGGATTCGCGGTGCGGTTTGAGATGTCGTTCGATTCTCATCGAAGATTCGTTGCAGCCATTCCGGTGATTCTTGAACGTCACCCTTTCCGATGCCGACTCACTTCATGCCGTGGGCAATGCGGTTGAAGCCGGGTTCTGGGCCGTCGTGGGATTTACGTTTATCGTTGTCGCCCTTCGTCGGACGGGAGGGGGCCGAGGAAGGCTCGTTGCCCTCGCGGTTGCCTTCGTGCTTTTCGGCATTCCCGATCTCGTTGAGATTCAGACCGGAGCATGGTGGGATCCATGGTGGCTGTTCGCGTGGAAGGCGGCCTGTGTGGTGTTCTTCGTGTGGCAGTACTGGGTCTATCGAAGGCTGCGGGCGAGAACGCCTGTCACGAGCGGGTTGTTGAATTCCGAGTCCGAAGCCCGCTGATATGCGCCTGTTTCCCGCCGATCTCGCGCCTCGAAGGTGAATGCACATCGACCGCTCTCGCCGGTCGGCGAATTCCGCCGATCTACCGGTATGGCGAGCGTGCCTCTCATACAGAAACTTCGCGCGGATTTTGCCGAGTTTCCGGCGCAAGTGCGTGCGAGCCGGCGAACCGGAATCCCGCGTGCCCATCGATTCGCCGGAGCGGCCATGCGGGTCCACGAATGGATCATGAATCGGCCGACAATGGAGATTGCGGCACGGCTTCAGGACAGCCAGTGGCTGCCCCGGGAGCGCCTTGAATCGCTTCAGTTGGGCAAGCTGCGACGCCTTCTTCGTCACGCCCGTGCGAACTGTCCGTTCTATCGCTCGGAAGCGTACCGCGGCGCCGATGACGCCGTATCACTCGACGCTCTGGCCTCGCTGCCCTTGCTCACCCGCGACATGCTTCGTGCCTCGGCGCGTGAAATGCGATGGCACAGCGCGCCGGGAAAGCTGCTCATCGATCACACGCATGGCTCCACCGATGAACGCGTTGCCTACTTCTGGGATCGCCGGAGGCAGGCCTGGGACAAGGCCAATCGCCTTCGCGGCCACGCCTGGCACGGGTTCGCGCCGGGCGATCGTGAACTGCACCTCTGGCCGCTGGATCCTCCAGTCAACCTCTCCGGGCGATTTCGTGCGGGGCTTCGATCGATTCGCGACTCCATTCTCCGTGAGCGGCAGGTTGACTGTCTCCAGGTTGATGCAGCGGAAGTGCCTGAATTCTGGCACGCATGGAAGCGATTCGATCCCGTTCGTGTGACGGCGTTTCCCTCCATGCTCGATCGACTCATTCGGGAGAACCCATCTGCGGCGCGCGACGCCCGAACTTCATCGTTGACTGCGATCTTTATGACGGGCGAGGTCACGTTTCCATCACAGCGTCGGCGAATCGAATCCGCGCTCGGTGCGCCGGTCATTCAGAATTACGGCGTGCAGGAGGCCGGGGCCATCGCGTTTGAGTGCGAGCGCGGCGGCTGGCACATTTGCGCCGAGTCAGTCATTGTCGAATTTGTTCGCGACGGCAGGCCTGCGATGCCCGGTGAATGGGCCGAAATCGTCGTCACCGGCCTCGAAAGCAGCGCGATGCCGATCGTACGATACTGCACCGGTGATATTGTTCGCATGGCGGATGTTTCATGTGACTGCGGCCGCGGGCTTCCCATGATGCCGCCGTTGGCCGGCAGGGCGCAGGACTTTCTCGAGACCGAGACCGGCCGGTGGATCGCGCCAGAGCAAACCATTGAATCCACGGCCGATCTGGTCGAGAATGGCGGCATTCAATTTCGCCAGGCGGCGACAGGAGCAATTGAAATCTCCCTGGCACGGTCGGGCGTGCTCGATGACGACGCCGTGCGATTGCTGAGAGCGAGCATCGGTCGATGTGTCGGTGAAG
>CALLKH010000450.1 GCA_938008425.1 uncultured Planctomycetaceae bacterium
GTCGCAAGCGCTGCGAAAAGACGGCCGAGGCGCATTACGAACTCGCCCTCTGGTGCAAAGAGAACAAACTCGACGCCGAATACCGCGATGAACTGGAGTCGGTGATTCAGCTCGATCCCGATCATGAGGCCGCCCGGCTGGCACTCGGATACGAAAAGAACCGCCGGGGACGCTGGATCATCCCCAAGTCGAACAAGGGGCCCACGCCCGAGGAGCTCGCCGAACGACGGCAGGCGGCCGACGAGGAGAAGCTCGTTCGCAAGCTGGTCACACAGTGGTTTGTGAAGATCAAGGCGATCCACAAGGGACGGCTGTCGGGACGCGCCAGCGCCGAGAAGTTCGCCGACGGCAGTGCACAGATTCTCGCGATCCGCGACCCCCTCGCGATACCCGCCATCACCGGCGTGCTCTCAACCGGCAATCCCTCGGCGCGTCTGCTCATGATTGAATCGCTCGCACAGTTTCGCGAGGACGAAGCGACCATGAATCTTCTCGTGGCGGCGCTGCTCGATCCCGAGCCGGAGGTTCGATCGGCCGCCGCGAATGCACTGGTGCCGCGAAAGGATGATCGGGTGGTCGGCCGGCTTCGCGATGCGCTGGCGAGCGACGAGGAAGTGCTGTTGCGGCACGCTGCTGTCGTTCTCGGCACGCTGCGGGCCAAGTCGGCGATCGAAGACCTGATCGGGGTGCTTTCAAAGGAGGTCCGGCGAAAGGTGCTCGTCTCGCGGCCGGCGTTCCTCGATGGCGTTCGGCAGGATTTCGGCGGCTACCGGCGATACCACAGCGAACAGAGATTGCTTCGCTATCAGCCGGGCGGGATCGGCGTGCTCGGCCCTGGGACCTACATCGGCACGGTGTCGTTCTATGAAACGCAAACGGTCTCGGTGTACCGAACGGAAGTGCAGGAGGCCCTTATCGCCATCACGGGCCAGAATCTCGGATTCGATGTGGATGCCTGGCGAAACTGGCTGGCGCAGCGAAAGTAGTCGACCTTGTGTCGATCGGTGAACTTGCTCGTCGTGACGCCACAGATCCATCCGCGCTTCTAAGCTTACCCATTGAAATAGATTATGAATTCGGCTGCCTTCGCCATGCAGCGATGAATCGCGGACTGGCCTCACAATTCACAGCCGGTTCCAACCGTCTCCCCGGAGACCGACGGCGCTTTCGCCTCACCCCGTAAACCAGTAGAATCCGGCAGGATTGGCCTGATCCGCAGGCTCGCGTGAGGCCGACCGACGAGGCTGGCGGCGCGGGTTCCGCTTGCCGATTCGGCAATCCTCCGTTATCGAAGCCCTCGATGTCGGGGGGCATACCGACGCACTCTGGTCGAAAGGAGATTTCGTGCCTCGAAAGAAGCTGGAGCTCGAAAACTACGTTGAGACGCTCTCCATCCTCGATCAGGACGGAAACGTGGACAAATCGCTGGAGCCGAAGATCCCGGACGACGATCTTCGCAAGCTCTACCGTGGCATGCTTCTGGCCCGCCGATACGACGAGCGGATGCTCATGCTTCAGCGGCAGGGTCGGATCGGCACCTATGGCCCCGCACTGGGTCAGGAGGCCGCCTCGCTCGGCCCCGCCTTCGTCATGGGCAAAGATGACTGGTTTGTCCCGTCATTCCGGGAGCCGGCCGCCACGCTATGGCGCGGCTGGCCGATCGAGAAGCTGATTCTCTGGTGGGGCGGCAATGAAGCCGGCGCGACGCCGCCGGATGGATTCAAAGACCTGCCGATCTGCGTGCCGGTCGCGTCTCAGATTCAATATGCCGCCGGCGCGGCATGGGGCTGCAAGCTCAAGAAGAACGGCGGCATCGCCGTCGGCTTCGTGGGTGACGGCGGCACCAGCGAGGGCGACTTCCACGAGGGCGTGAACTGCGCCGCGATTTTCGGCGCACCGCTCGTGGTCATTATTCAAAACAACCATTGGGCGATCTCGCTCCCGCGAAAGAAGCAGACGGCTTCGCCGACGCTGGCCCAGAAGGCCCTCGCCTACGGCATCAACGGCATCCAGGCGGACGGCAACGACATCCTTTCGATGATCGTCGCGACGCAGGAAGCCGCCGATCGCGCCCGAAAGGGCGGCGGTCCGACGCTGATTGAGGCCGTCACCTATCGCCTCGGCGTGCACACGACGGCCGACGATCCGAAGAAGTATCGAACCGAGGAAGAGGTCGCCCGCTGGAAGCCGAGGGATCCGCTCCATCGATTCACGCTGTACGTCAGGAACAAGAAGGTTCTGAGCGAGAAGCAGATCGCGGAGATGGAAGAAGACGTGCAGGCCCAGATCACGGAGGGCATCGAGAAGGCCGAGAAGTACGTGCCCGATCCGCTCGAGCCGTTTGATCATTGCTTCAAGGAACGGCCGCCGTACCTCGAAAAGCAGCTGGCGGAATTCAAGGCCTATCTCGCCACGACCAATGGCGAGGCCGCCCCGGGCGAGCACGGTTCGGAACTGGCGGGATACAGCAAGCATCTGCATTGAAGCAGTGCGGGCACGGTGTTTTTCATGAGGTCACCACGCGCCGTCGGCGACGCGGGACCTGCAACCTGAAACTCGCATCCAGGAATTCAACATGGCACTACTCACCATGGCCAAGGCGCTGAACCTCGCACTGCGGGAGGCGCTTCAGGAAGATCCGACCACGCTGATCATGGGACAGGACGTCGGACAGGACGAAGGCGTCTTTCGGATCACCGAGGGTCTGCTTCGCGACTTTGGCGAGGACCGCGTCGTGGACTTTCCCGTCGCGGAGTCCGCCATCGTCGGCCTCGCCCTCGGCCTGTGCTTTACCGGCTTCAAGCCGATCTGCGAAATGCAGTTCTCCGGCTTCGGCTACCACGGGTTCCATCAGATTGAGAACCACGTCTCGCGCTTCCGCAATCGAACGCGCGGGCGCATCACCTGCCCGATGGTCATTCGCATGCCCTACGGCGCGGGCATCCGCGCGATCGAGCACCACAGCGAGAGCCGCGAAGCCATCTGGGCGCACCTGCCCGGATTGAAGGTGGTCATCCCCTCCGGACCGCGCAATGCGCGGGCGCTCCTGCGGGCGTCGATCGCCGACCCGGATCCGGTGATGTTCTACGAGCCGAAGGCGTGCTATCGCGCGTTCAAGGAAGAGGTGCCCGACGAGCCGGAGACGATGGAAATCGGCAAGGCGAGTGTCGTTCGCGAAGGCAGCGACGTCACGATCATTTCCTACGGCGCCTCCATGCGGCCCGTGCTGGAAGCGGCCGACGAGTTGAAGGACGAGCACAACCTCGACGCCGAACTCATCGATCTGCTCAGTCTCGTGCCGCTCGATACCGAGACGATCATGGCGTCGATCCGCAAGACCGGTCGATGCGTGGTGGTGCATGAGGCGCCGCGGAACTGCGGACCGGCCGCCGAGATTATCGCGCGAATTGTCGAAGATGCGCTGATGTACCTCGAGGCTCCGATCGAGCGCGTGACGGGCTATGATCTGGTCATGCCGTTCTTCAATTTGGAGCGGCCGTACTTGCCGGATGCGACCAAGGTCGTGACGGCCGCCCGCAAGGTGGTGAGCTACTAGGGATTTCGGCTGTCGAACGGCGGCCGCTGGGAATCGAAATGCACGCCCTCCAGTCGGCGGGCGAGTGGTGAATATATTAATGAAGGCGGGCGACGCCCGTCAGATCTGATAGAGAAGAGTAACAAAGCGATGGGCAAAGAATTCAAGCTGCCGGATCTGGGCGAAGGCATTCACGAGGCGCAGGTCGTCAATGTGATGATCAGCGAGGGCGACACGGTCAAGGCCGACCAGATGATCATGGAGGTCGAGACTGACAAGGCCGCGGTCGAACTGCCGGTGCCGTTCGCCGGCAAGGTGCTGAAGCTGAACGTCAAGCAGGGCGACACCGTGAAGGTGGGACAGGTTCTGCTCGAAGTCGGCGGCGACGGTGAGGCGGCCGCGCCCAAGCCCAAGGCGGCCGAAGCTCCGGCGCCGAAGGCCGCGACGGCCCCCACGGCCGCGGTCGGAAAAGCGCCGGCGCCATCGGGCGATGGCCGGCCGACTGCTCCGGCGTATGCCGCCGTGGCGTCGGGACCGCCCGCCCACGCCGAGGGGCCGATTCCCGCCGCGCCGGCCGTTCGACGGTATGCCCGCGAAAAGAGCATCGATCTGCGACAGGTTCATGGCACCGGCCCCGGCGGCCGCATTGTTAAGGAAGACGTCGAACGATTCGAACTCGCCGGCCCGACCGGTACGGGCGCACCGTACGCGCCGCCGCGCCCCGCGAGCGCCCCGCAGACGCAGACCGAGTCGCGCCCGTCGGCCGCGCCGTCAAGCGCGCCCGCCGTGGCGGGTCTGGGCGATCCGCTGCCCGACTTCTCGCAGTGGGGACCGGTTCGCCGCGAGAAGGTGGCCCAGATTCGCAAGACAATCGCCCGCCAGATGCAGAAGGCGTGGACGCTGCCGCGCGTCACGCACGGCGATGAGGCCGATGTGACCGATCTCGAAGCGTTCCGCAAGGAGCACGGCGAGGTGATGGCCAAGCAGGGCGTGAAGCTGACGATCACCGCGTTCCTCGTGAAGGCGGTGGCCGGCGCGCTGCGGCAGTACCCGGCGTTCAACTCGTCGTACGACGACGCGGCCGGCGAGCAGATCTTCAAGGATTATGTGCACATCGGCATCGCGGTGGACACGCCGAAGGGGCTGATGGTTCCCGTTCTGCGCGATATGGATCGCAAGGGGCTCATGACGATCTCGAAGGAGATGAAGGAGATCGCCGAACGCGCCAAGGATTTCAAGCTGGGCATCGACGAGATGCGCGGCGGCACGTTTACGGTGACCAACGTCGGCGCCCTCGGTGGCACGTTCGCGACACCGATGATCAACTACCCCGAAGTCGCGATTCTCGGCATGGGCAAGCTCCAGGAGAAGCCGGTCGTCCGCAACGGCCAGATCGTCGTTCGCAAGATGCTGCCGCTGTTCCTGTCGTTCGATCATCGCGTGATCGACGGCGCGGACGGGGCGCGGTTTGTGAAGACGGTGATCTCGTTCCTGGAGAATCCGCTGAACTTGCTGCTGGCGTCGTAACGCGCGTTTGCGGCACCCAGGAAGTTCTACTAGAAAGCCCGCGACAGAGTGTCGCGGGCTTTTTTTTGCGTTGGGGGTGGAAGTCAGATCAATTCCCTCTGCCGAGGGGAGGTAGATGGCGGATTCCTGGATTTGGTGCGGTAGTGAGGCTTGAGTGGCCTCGCAGATGACGTCGTCTGGCCCTGAG
>CALLKH010000451.1 GCA_938008425.1 uncultured Planctomycetaceae bacterium
GTGGACGGATCCTCGCGGAGCTTCTGGTCCCACTCGGTCAGCGACGAGCAGAACTTATCAAAACAGCAGGCGCCCGTCGGTCCGGAGCAATCCTCGAACTCGCAGGACGTTCCCGGTCCGCGCCACTCGCCCTCAATTGAATTGCACTCCGACTCGAGCAGATCGTCGCAGAGTGCCGAAACCCCTCCACGGCTCGAATTCGAGTTGCCGGAATCGCCCAGCAGGTAACAGCAGGCGCCGATTGGCTGCGGACATTCGGCCGAATCGCAATCGGAATCATCACCCTGGTACTCGCCCTCGGCCGTGGAGCACTCGTCGGCCGTCACGATGATGCAGCCGCCGTCGAACAGGCAGCAGGCGCCGGTCGGCTGGGGGCACTGAGCGGAGTCACAATCGCTGCCGTCGCCCTGGTATTGCCCTTCAGAAAGACTGCATTCCTCCGCCGATATGACGCTGCATTCGCCGTCATCAAAACAGCACGCGCCCACGGGCAGAGGGCACTCGGCGAACTCACAGTCGGTGCCGTCGCCTTGGTACTGCCCCTTCGAGGAGCTACATTCCGCCGCGGTGACGACACTGCATTCACCGTCAAAGTAACAGCACGCGCCGGTCGGCTGGGGGCACTCAGCGGAATCGCAATCGGTGCCGTTCCCCTGATAGTCTCCCTTCGAAAGGCTGCACGCCTCGGCGGTCAGCACGCTGCACTCGCCGTCGGGGTGACAGCAGGCGCCGGTCGGCTGCGGACATTCGGCCTGCGCACAAACCGTGTCATCCCCGCGATAGATGCCGTCCGAAGACTTGCACTCCAGGGCCGTCAGAACGCTGCACGAACCATCGTGGAAACAGCACGCGCCGGTTGGTACGGGCGGCTCATCGACGCAGATGGATCCGTCGCCCTGATAGTCGCCGTCCATGGCCGAGCAGGCGGCGGCCGTCTTGATCTCGCAGACCTCACCGGCCAGCAGGCACGCTCCCGTGGCGGGCTGCGGACAGTTTGCCGTCGAGCAGATTGATCCGTCGCCCTTGTAAGTTCCTTCGACGGAGAGACAGCCGGCTTGCGATCGAACATCGCACGAGCCGTCGGCCATGCAGCACGCGCCGTCAAGCGTCTGGCATGCATCGCCCGCACCGTCGCCATTCGCATCCGCCTGGTCGGCGTTGCTGACCGTGGGACAGTTATCGCACGCGTCGATCAGTCCGTCGCCGTCGCCGTCGGATTCGCAGGAATCAAGAATGCCGTTTTCGTCGCAGTCGAGCTCCGGGTCGATCGTGATCTGAAGATCATCAGCCGTGCCATTCTCATCGCAGTCAGCCGGCGGCGGGGGAATGATCACGGTGACGGTATCGCCTTCGCCGTAGTCGTCGCCCAGCACGAGCGTCACATCGAGCAACTGATAGCCGGGTTGCTGGAACGGCGAGCGAGTCGATACGCCGCCCTTGCCGTCGCCGGCAATCTCGGCCTCGACGCGAATCAACTGGGCAATGGTTCTCAGAATGGTGGCAGTTGAGGCGGGCCCCTCGGTCTCCAGGAGGCGCGTGGTCAGGCGAACGTCGCGCGCCGAAAGTGTGAATGAAGCCTCCGCGGTGACGCGGAAGCCTGACTCATTCTTGATGATCAGCAGAACAGTGTTCGGCGGCAGATTCGCCGGCGCGCCGTCATTCAGGAACGGACAGTTCATGCCGCCGAAGCTGCCGATCAGCAGCACGGCTGTGAAAAGACACGAGGCCTTAGAAAAATGCCGCATCGACCATCCACCCACTGTAAACCGGACAGTAACTCGGCCGCGAAACCCAGATCGGGCCCGCCGACGAACAATTCTTGACGACAACTCATTGTACGCCGACCGACTCCGGAGTGAATGCCGAAATCAGATCGCCTGCGCGAATTCGGAAACCCGAGGGGGCCGATAATCGCGCACACCTCATTTTTACCCGGTTTCACACGTTCGTGCGACTCCGCCGCGCGAACAAACGCCCCGTCCGCCAAGGTTGGAGAACGGGGCGTCGGTCCGAAATGAATTCAGACTCGCTCAGTTACGGCGCGGTCAAGAGTGCGACCATGCCGGGCACGTCGGCCATGTCCACCACCGAGTTACCGCTGAAGTCGGCAGGACAGACGTCCGCAGCCTCGCGCGACTGCGAAAGGATCGCGTTGACGAAGCCCTGAAGATCAGCGCCGTTGGCGAAGCCGTCGGCGTTCACATCTCCATTTGGCGCCGTCGAGCAGTTGATGGTGATCGTCGAAGACGCCGTGCCGATCGCGCTGAACGAGTCGGTGACCCGCAACTGAATCGTATGCGCGACGCCGACGGTCGTGATCCCGAGCGTCTGCATCTGCGCCCACGACACCGACGGCGAAGCACCGAACGCGTCGTCGAACTGCCCGTCGTTGTCGAGATCCCATTCGTACATCGTGATCGTGTCGCCGCACGCGCTGTTCGGATCGGACGAGCCGGCTGAACTCAGAATCACGCTCGATCCCACGGACAGGACGTACGGTCCGTTCGCGCTGGCCGACGGGGGTTGATTCGGCAGCGGCGTAAAGACGCAGCCCGTTCCCGAATCGCAACTGTCGGTCGTGCAGGGATTGTTGTCGTTGCAGACGACCGGCGTGAAGACGCAGCCCGTCACCGGGTCGCAACTGTCGGTCGTGCACGCATTGTTGTCGTTGCAGACGATCGGCGTGTTGACGCAACTGTTGTTTGAACAGCTGTCCGTGGTGCAGGCGTTGCCGTCGTCGCAATCAACCGCGCCGACGCATTCCTGACAGGTCAGCGTCAGCGTTCCCGATCCCGTCAGGGCATTGAAACCACCGACGCGAATCAGGTAGATCGCCCCCGCGGTCGTATTAAAGGTCACCTGCGACTGCCGAACCGGAGAGCCGCAGAAATCGTCGTTGCAGACCAGTGCCGACTGGCTCGTCGGACAAACGCCGCCGCTGTACACCGCCATCTTGGTGTCGTAGCCGCTGCCGCAGAGGCTCGCAACCGCGGTTCCGGTGCATGACGCCGTGTAGCGGAACCACACATCGGCGCCGATGTTTGAATAGCTGAACTCGGTGCAGTTCGCCGGTTCATCCGGGCCGTCCGTGCCGGCGCCCGTCGTGTTGAAGGGGAAGACGCCCTCCGACACCGGCGTGGCATTCGCACAGAGGTCATTGGCAGGACCGGCCGGCGGACCGCTGGTCGTAATGGCGATGGAGTAATTACCCGACGATGCGGCGTCGTATCCATCCACCACGATGTAATAAGTCTGGCCGCCGATGAGATTCACGCCGGTCAGGTTCGAGCGATAGGAAGCGGGCGGCGAACCCGGGCAGCCGTCGTCGTTGCAGGCGACCGTCGTGCCGGGCGTCACCGAGTTCTGGTAGATATAGACCTTGGTGTCGTATGACGATGCGCACATGTTGATCGCGATCGTCTCGTTGTACGGCGCTACATAGGAATAGACCATGTCGCGTCCGCCGGTCACCGTGAACGGGCAGACTTCGTTGTAGTTGTCGGCGCACGTGGCCGTCGAGCCGGTGTCGTTGTACGGCAGGCCGGGAATGACCTTCGGATT
Source organism: uncultured Planctomycetaceae bacterium (assembly GCA_938008425.1). GTDB lineage: Bacteria > Planctomycetota > Phycisphaerae > UBA1845 > UTPLA1 > JADJRI01. Next base: position 3,562 of record CALLKH010000451.1, read on the forward strand.
CGCCACCGTATCGTTCGGGCAGCCGGCAGGCGCCGCGCAGCTCAGGTTGAGCGTGTAAGAACCGGTCGCATTCTGAAAGCCCGAGATTCGAACGTAATAGACCGTCCCACTCACCACCGACCAGGTCACCTGCGATTGCAGCGATCCGGTTCCACATGCCGACTCGTTGTCATCGTTGCAGGCGAGCTGCGTTCCGCCGCAGGAACTGAATACCGCCAGCGCCGTATCGTATGAGCTGCCGCACAGGCTGGCCGTCGCGGTGCCGGTGCAACTGGCGGTGTAGCAGTACCAGCGATCGATCACGTCGCCCGTGGTGCACGATGTGATGTCGGTCGTCCCGGCGTAGCCCGCGGTCGTGGCGTTCACGGTCCCGTTACCGACAGGCGTGCAATTGCTGCACTGCTCTCCGGGAAGCACGACTTCATTCTGGCATGTCGAACTGCACCCGTCGCCGCTGATCGTGTTGCCGTCATCGCACTGCTCGCCGGGCTCAATGATGTTGTTGCCGCAGACCGAGCCGCCGGGAACGAGCGTGTTCAGAGTGGTCGCCCCGGTATTGCCGGGATCGAGCCAGTTCGACAGACGCGTCGAATTGGTGCCGCCGCCCGTCCACGAGACGAAGAATCGGCCGTACCAGTCGGAACTGTCATTCCCGCACGCCGCGAATCCGCCGTGCAACTGGCCGACAACGCGATGCCCCGGGCTGAACAGCGGCGAGCCGGATGATCCGCCCTCGGTGGTTCCGATGTCCCAGTCGACCACGCGAATATGCGTGCTGTCGCCGGGAACGCTTGAGCCCAGGTACGAGGTGATCTGCGTCGGGTCGTTCTCGAAACTGATGCGCTTCTCGTCGGTGCTGGGGTGATGGATGCAGACCGCGCTCGACGTGGCCGCATTTGATCGATCCCAACCGGCGAAGGTCACGCCGTAGGCCGGATTCGGATTGGCCGAGAGCTGCACGAGCGTGAAGTCCGAAGCGGACGAGCCCGCGCGAAACGTTGAGCCCGTGTTGAACTGGTTGAGCACGCCGTTGGGCGTTCCGCTGCACACCGTCGTCTGGTAGTTCCAGTAGGTGACCAGCGAGGCGGCGTTGCCTGAAGTGATGCCGCAGTGGTTGGCAGTCATGAAGTACGGCACCTGGTTCTGCGCCGTGTTGTTCACCATGAAGCCGGTGCAGAAGAGGCTGCCGCCGGTCGAGATGACCGCAACCGAGCGAATCTCATTCTGCCAGGGTACGCCCTCGGGGCAGACGACGTCGCGATTGCACGCCCCGGAGCGCGGCGAACCGTCCTCGGGCTCGCCGGGCGGGATCGTCGGCTCGCCGAAACCGCGATAGCCGTAGTTGATCGATGTCAGGTCAAGGCTCAGCAGGTCGGCCTCGAACTGCCCCGGCACTGTCACCTCGATCATGATGTCGCCCGAAGGAATCACGGGCGTCCAGAGCTCGCCGTGGTCCATGTTGTCTTCGGTCGTGAACGGCCGGATGGCATAGCTGTGATCGGCCGCATAGAGCAGCAGGCGGCCGCCTTCCGGCATGAAATAGCTGGTGAAGCCGAGATTGATCGACCGCGCCCCGCGGGCGACGATGCGAAGCCGCCAGACGAGCGAACCGTCGGGCGCCGTCTCCCACAGGCCGTCGGTGAGCGGAGAGATCTGCACCTCGTGCGGAATCGCAAACCGCGGCGGGAGTCCCTCGGCGGCGCGAAGCAGATCCTCGGAGCGCACCGGGTCGAGATCGATCTGGGCGAGTTCATAGATGGGCACGGTGTCGGCCGGCGCGAGATCGGCCTTGGCCTCGACAACCTCTTCCGCAACCCCGATCGCGTCGAGCGAGTCCTTGGGCGACGCCTTCGCGGCCGGCTCTTCCGCGTACGACGCAGCCGACGGCTGGAAGAACGCGGCGAAAAGCATCGCCACGGTGATGATCTGAATTCCGTAGGACTGAAAACCGGCCCATCTTGATGGTCGACTCGACATGCTGCATCCCTCCCGGGGTTCTAACGACATTCCCTTGAAGATTCGGGCGGGAGTCGGGCGGGACCAGATTCAATCAGATGAGTGCCTGAACGTCGGAATCGAACGGAGCGGACACCCCTACCCACACCCTCACCCTGAACGAACGGGCGGCGGACCCGCATGCGGCTGCCACCCTCTACGCCACACCATGATACGGGACGGGATGTCGTAAAACCAAGCAGGAAATGCGGAGGTTGCCCGTGGGGCGAAATATTCCCTCAAAAAAAAGCGAGCGGCAACACCGGGCGCGGCTGATCCGCCGTGTCAACGGTGCAGAGCGCGGAATTGCACGCAGTCCGCCGTTTTAATACGATCACGGCCATGACCAGCAAAGAAGCCATGAAGCAGCTCAAGGCCCTCGGCAACGACAAGATGCGCGCCCACAACACCAAGGCCGGCGCGAAGGGCGAGCAGTTCGGCGCCCTGCGCGGCGATATTCGCAAACTCGCCAAGAAGATCAAGACTGACCACGCCCTGGCACTCGAGCTCTGGAAGACCGGCAACGTCGACGCCCAGTTCCTGGCGGTCCTCATCATGAAGCCGACCGAGCTCACGGCGAACGAGCTGGACAAGATGGTCCGCTCGCTCACCTTCGGCGAGGTGGCCGACTGGTTCTACTCCTATGCCATCAAGCTGCATCCCGAGAAGGAATCGCTTCGCCAGATTTGGATGGCCGACAAGCATCCCTACGCCGCCCGCGCCGGCTGGGCGCTGACCGCCGGCCGCGTCACGAAGGCCCCCGACGGCCTCGACTTCAAGGCGCTGCTCGATCGCATCGAGGCCGAAATGGCGAAGGCCCCGCCGGAGACGCAGTGGACGATGAACATCTGC
>CALLKH010000452.1 GCA_938008425.1 uncultured Planctomycetaceae bacterium
CTGATCGACCACATCGCCGACGGCCGGCTTCGCGGCGTCGAAATCCCCGTCGTCGTCGCCTCGCGCGAGGACATTCCGGGCGTCGCCCGGGCCGAGGCCGCCGATCTGCCGGTGGATATCATCGATCGTCGGGGCTTCGCGGATGTGGAGACGTTTTCAAACCACCTGACGCTGACGCTCGATGTGTACGACGTGAATCTCGTCGTGCAGGCCGGCTGGCTCTGTCACTGGCTGCTGCCCAATCGCTGGCACGGCAAGGTGATCAACATTCATCCCTCGCTGCTTCCCAAATTCGGCGGCAAGGGCTTCTACGGCCGTCGCGTCCACGAGGCCGTGATCGCCGCCGGCGAAACCGAGTCCGGCTGCACGGTTCACTGGGTGAATAACGAATATGACGCGGGAGAAATCATCGCCCAGGCGCGCTGCCCGGTGAAGGCGGACGACACACCGGATTCCCTTGCGGCGAGGGTCTCGATTCTTGAGCACGACCTGCTGCCGAAGGTGATTGCCGATATTCGTGACGGGAAAGCCTCGCGGCCGAAGCACAGCCTGATCTGATCCGCCGCTTCACATCCATTGAATGTCCCGCGGCGCCCTTACTCGGCCGCCCCTGACAGGGACTTCTCAAGAAAGGCGAGCACGCGAGCCTTCGCCCTCGCTTCGTCGTCGTACCAGATCTGATAATGATCCATCTCATCGACGATCCAGAGCGACTTGGGCTCATTGGCCTTCTCGAACAGCTCCCGCCCCATCCGCGCTGGCACCACGCGATCCGCCCCGCCGTGAATCACCAGCAGGGGTGTCGGCGCAACGTCACCGACCGAGTCAATCGGATCGTACTCGCCGTTGAGCATGAGCGGATACCACCACGCCAGCAGCAGCGCGAGCGGTTGCGACGTGACGTGATACCGCGCCACATCCTTGTAGCGCGAAAACGTCCCCTCCACGACGAGTCCGCGAACCTGGCCCTTGCGCCGCGCCGTCGTCACGATGCCCACTGCGCCGCCCAGCGACTGACCGATGATGAAGACCCGATCCGCGTCCACATCCGGCCGCGAACGGACGTAGTCCAGCGCCGCGTCGCCGTCGAGAATCGACCCCGCCCGGCTGATCGAACCGCCGCTCCGACCGTAGCCGCGATAATCAAAGACGAAAAAGTTGTAGCCCGATCCCGGCAGCCATCGGCCGAACTCATAGTGGCCCGTGAGATTGGCCGCGTTGCCGTGAAACTGAATGACAGTTCCGAGCGGCTCCTCGCCCGGGCGAACTTCCGCCGGCAGGAACCAGCCATGCAGCGTGACGCCGTCGGCCGTCTTGAACGTCACATCCTGATAGACAAGCCCGTGATCCAGCGGCGTGCCGCGGACTCTGGCGTCGGGATAATAGAAAACGCGATCGCAGCCCCACATGAAAAGACTCAGCGCAAGTAGACAGAAACAGCCCGATACGCGAGCGTATCGGGCTGTTGGAAAAGTCTGCAATTTTCCGGCTCCACGCCACGATCGAACCTCGCCGCACAACCGAGTCTTGCGGGCGTTCGTCGAAGCGGCCGAAGCATCATCGCTTCGAGAACTGGAACCGCTTGCGGGCGCCCGGCTGTCCCGGCTTCTTTCGTTCGACCTCGCGCGGGTCTCGCGTGAGGAATCGGCCGTCGCGGAGCGTCGGCGTGAATTCCAGGTTGACCTTGAGCAGGGCGCGGGCGATTCCGAGCATGACCGCGCCGGCCTGACCCGTCGTACCGCCGCCCTTGACATTGACGAAGATGTCGTACTTGCCGAACGTCTTGGTCGCCTTCAGCGGCGCCATCACGTCGTAGCGGTCGCGCGTGGAGTTGAAGAAGGCGTTGACGTCCTTGTTGTTGACGATGAACTTGCCTTCACCCGGCTTGATGCGAACCCGGGCCACCGACGTCTTGCGTCGGCCGGTTCCCCAGATGTAGCCGTTCTTCATTGCCGCAGTCCCGCTGACGCGCGGTGCTGTCGTCGCGGCGGCGCCTTCGCCGCCCGTCGAGCCTGTTCCAGTCGGTTGATCTGCCACGTGCAAAAACTCCTGGGTGATTCCTTGAGATACTTACTTGGCGTCGAACGTCATCGGCTCGCACTGCTGTGCGGTGTGCGGATGTTCCGACCCGGCGTACACCTTCAACTTCGTCAGCAGCCGACGGCCGAGCGCGCTCTTGGGAAGCATGCGCCGAACCGCTTCTTCCACGATTCGCTCGGGATGCTTCTGTCGCATCTCCTTGAACGGCGTGACATTCAGTCCGCCGGAGTGATACGTGTAGTGCGGGTACTTGTATTCCTCGTCCTTGCGGCCGGTGACCGTCACCTTCTCGGCATTCGTCACCACCACAAAGTCGCCGGTGTCCACGTGCGGGGTGTAGGTGGGCTTGTTCTTGCCCATGAGCACCGTGGCGATTCGAGAGGCCATGCGCCCCAGAATCTGGCCGTCCGCATCCACCGAATACCACTTCCGCTCCACTTCGAGCGGCTTGGCTTGATAGCACTTGTCTGTTGCGAAAGACATATCCAACTTCCACTGAGTCGTCGAGTTACAATCCCAATACGAGAATCCCGCAGTATAGTCCCGGCCGGCCCCCCGTCAAGCCCACGAAATCCCCGAATCGGCCTCAAAACAAAGGCCTCCTGCCCCTCAGAGCACAATTGAGAATGGGCGATGAACCGCTCGGCCCGGCAGGGGTCAGCCCCCTTTCGACCCGCCCCTTTCGCCCTATAATAGACGCCCACATTGATGGGCCGGCCGCCGGGGAATTCGGCGACGTCCGGCATCACCCCTCTACACGGAAGCCCACTCCCATGTTCATGCCCGTCACGCAGTTCTCCGTCTTCCTCACCAACAAGCCCGGCATTCTCTCCCAGCTCTGCGACGCCCTGGCTGACCAGCACGTCAACCTGATCGCCGTGACGCTCATGGACTCGGTCGAACACGGCGTGTTTCGGCTCGTCGCGACCAACCCGGACCGGGCTCGCGAGGTGCTCAAGTCGCTGAGCGTGCCGCTGACCGAGACCGAGGTGCTCTGCGCCGATCTTTCCAACCGCCCGGGCGCACTCGCCGACATCTGCTCGCGGCTGAACGCGGAACACGTCAGCATCAAGTATGCCTACGTGACCAGCGGCGCCGCCGGCGGCCGCACCACCGGCATCTTCAAGGTCGACAACACGAAGAAGGCACTCGGCATCTCCGTCCGCAAGGGCGCCGGTGGCCGGAAGGAGCCGCGGCAGCAGGTCACGCGCAGCCGTGCGATCAAGGGGCGGTAAAGCGGGCGATCTGGGGCGGTGAGGCGCGCGATCTGGAGCGGTCAAGAGGTCGTTCGACAAGGGTCGCCGATTCGACACCCCGCTTGGCCCAGCCCCGCCAGGGGCAGGGTGACTGCGTCAGGGCACCCGAATCCTATGCCGTCGCCGCCCTCTCAATTCTTCGCGAGCGGAAGACTCCAGTCCTTCGGCAGCAACTCCACGGGGTACCCCACCACCGCGTTCATCGACTCCCGATCGAATCCATCCAGCCACTCGAGAATTACATTCAGCAGCGTCGCGTGCGACGTCCCCAAGCGGCGCTCGTAGTCCTCGACGAGCAATTCCTTCAATTCGAATAGTTCCTCACACACCAGCAGCCGCTTGTTCTCGCTGAAGTCCGGCCGCACGACGCGCGGCGACTTCATGGCCGCCCACGTGATCTCATCGAGTTGCACGTCCAGCATGTCGCCGAGCATGACGCGATTCCATAGCGGCGGCCCGTCCATTCTGCCGCTGAAAAGCGCCATCCGCACGCGCCAGTCTTCACGGGCCGCGGCGATTGCCTTGTTCCGCAGGCTGAACACTGTTTCCTCGCCGCCGTCGATGCGCCACCGTTGAGCGGAGCTTGGGGAAAGTCGCCGACTCGTTTGGCCGCCTGCGCCCATCACTGAGGACAGTTCGGCCAGCATCAAGAGGTTGCTCGCGTTGATGTAATAGGCGGTCTTAGCGTCACTCTCCGGGAACGCCGCGGGCTGAGACCTCGGTCCGACGTCGGCCAGCGATTTCACCGTCGAATCGATCAGGGCGGAGTTTTCGTGAAGCGCATCGACGTTAACACCGCCGTCGGGCGAGCACACGTGGAAAAGGATCAACCCAAAATCGCCCCAGTCGAGGGGCTTCGATTCGCGGGCGGCGTCGGCAACGGTCGAATCGGGAGTTCGCTCGGTGATGGCGTCATCGCGATCGTTCGCGGCGCAACCTTGAACGGCCGGCACAGCGAGGAGCCCGGCAGAAACCAGGGCGATTCGAAGTGAACTGGCGAAGCATGTTTGCATGTGAGTCGTTGGGGGTTCCAGCGCCATGGCACTCCGCGAGAGGGCAGCCAAGCGGTGACTCAATTCGAAGCGTTCCCTCGCGGCCACCCTGCTCCTGTCGAAGCTGGGCTAAACGGGCTGTCGCCGCCCAATTCGACAGGCCTCACTCTTCTTTTTTCACTTTACATTTTTCATTTTTCATTCGCCCAGCCGCCCGCACTTCTCACCCGCGTTCGAACAATACCCCCAGCCCCTGGCCGACGCCCACGCACAGCGCTGCAAGTCCGCGCTTCGCCCCGCGCCGCGCCATCTCGCGCACCAACGTCGTCGCCAGCCGCGCCCCGCTGCATCCAAGCGGATGGCCGATGGCGATCGCACCGCCGTTGACGTTCACCTTCGCGGGATCGAGTTCGAGATCGCGAATGCACGCCAGCGACTGCGACGCGAACGCCTCGTTCAACTCGATCAGATCGAGATCACCCACGCGCCAACCCGCCCGCGACAGCGCTTTTCGCGTCGCCGGCACCGGCCCCACACCCATGCACGACGGATCCACGCCCGCCGACGCACTGGCCCTTACAAACGCCATCGGCTCAAGCCCCAGCCGCTCGGCCGTCTTCGCCTCCATCACCAGGAGTGCCGCCGCGCCGTCATTCAGGCCCGAGCTGTTGCCGGCCGTCACGGTCCCGCCCTCTCGAAACGCGGGCTTCAGCTTTGCCAGCGCCTCCATCGTCGTATCAAATCTCGGATGCTCATCCTGTTCGACGACCGCCTTCTTGCCGCGACCAAGGTCGATCTCCACCGGCACGATTTCCTCGGCGAACACGCCGGCCTCGGTCGCCCGCTTGCATCGCATCTGGCTCTCGAGCGCGAAGGCGTCCTGCGCCTCGCGCGAAAGCTTGTACTTCTCCGCGACGTTCTCCGCCGTCTCGCCCATGCTGAACGGCTGGTACATCGCCGCCAGCTTCGGGTTGGTCATTCGCCAGCCGAGCGTCGAGTCGTACATGGTCTGGTTGCCGCGCACCCACGGCTCATCGGGCTTCGGCAGTACCAGGGGAGCACGGCTCATCGACTCGCAGCCGCCGGCGATGAAGACGTCGCCATGGTTCGCCTCGATCATGCGCGACGCAATCGCCACCGCCTCGAGGCCGCTCGCGCACAGCCGGTTCACTGTGGTGCCCGGCACGCTGTCCGGCAGGCCGGCCAGTAGCACCGCCATCCGCGCGGCGTTGCGATTGTCCTCCCCCGCCTGGTTGGCCGCGCCCCAATAGACGTCATCGATTAACGCCGGATCAACCTTCGTCCTCGCCATAAGCGCGCGAATGACATGCGCCCCCAGATCATCCGGCCGCACCGGCGCGAGGCCCCCCCGATATCGCCCGACCGGCGTCCTGATACCGTCAACAATGACCGCTTCACGCATGGTGTGCTCTCAAGTTTGAAAGACGAAATCGAATTCAATCAGTGACAGGATTCTATGTCATCCGCCACGCCGGCGACTTGCCGGTGCGGGCGCGTGCGAAGTTACCGCAGCCCATCGGCGTTCGCAAGAAATCGGGCCGCCGGTCTGACCCGCCTGAGGGCTTCATTCGAAGACACCCTGCTCCGAAACCTCTTCCTTTGCACTCGCCGACTCGTCATAATTCTGACATGGCCGGTGCAATTCCAATCTCAACCACCCCCCTTCCCTCGCTGGCTAACTTCGACTTGATCGAGGTCGCCGAGGATATTTACGTCGGCCGGATCGAAGGGTTTCCGATTCTGATCAAGGCAAAGATGGCGGCCGAATCCGGCGGGACGGCGGTCGAGAAATTCGCGGTCCTGCAATGCCAGGTTCAATTCGTGGGCGTCTCAGAGTGTGCCCGGCTCGACCCCGCCATGATCAAGACGCCGGACATTCGCGAGTTGATCGATCTCGGCCGGGTTCACGTCTCGTACGAGGAGAACATCGCGCGGATCATGATCTTTGACGCCGACCGGGCCTTCCTGGACGGCCGCTTGCGCGCGTGCATTGAAGAAGTTCTGACCGTGATCCGCTCCCAGGGCGGAACGGCGCTGGATCGAAACTGCCACCAGTGTAAGTTCCGAGTCACGCGCGGGCTGACCTATCTGGAAGAGGGCGTCGCCCAGATCTGCGACGAATGTCTTCAGGCCAGACTCGACACCCTCCGCCAGGACAACAGCCTGACGTTCCCCGGAGCGATGAAGACGCTGCTCTTTGGACTGGTGGCGACGGTGATCGGCACGGCCATCTGGGCTTCGTTTTCGTACTTCCTGTTTGACCACGTCAAGAATCTCCACCTTCCTGGATCGGTTTTCGGCTCACGCGGCGTGTCAGGTTGGCTCGCCTATATCGCCGTCATTGGCATCGGAATCGGTGCCTGCATCGGTCGCATCATCGCGTGCGCACCGAATCGCGGCCGCTCATGGAGCTGCTTCGTCGCCGTACTCGCGGCCATCGCAACGGCCGTGCTCGGTGACACCCTGGTGGTGTGGATGTGTTGGGCAAGAGTAAACGCCTCGATCAGCCTGATCGATTCATTCAAGGTCCTGCCCGAGGTCTGGTTGCGAATGATCCTGGATACCCCCGCCACAATTATCTCGACGGTCCTGATGGTCGTTATAGCCGCTTCGCTTGCTCCGCCCACGAAGACACTCAGGGCTATCGAAAACACATTGATTCGCAATATCCCCCGTTAGCGAGATCAGTCGTTTCTTGGAAATCTGAGGGGCCGTCGTCTCCCCCAATCGCCAGATCGCGAGATCACCAAATCGCCAAATCCAATCCCCCGCGGTAAAATCGCCCGAAGTTTCAGACCCGTTCCTCGCGTTCACGCGCCGGAGCCGCGCCCCATGGCCACTTTCTCCATCGCACTCGGCAGCCTTGTTCTATACCTCATCGCCTACCACACCTATGGCCGCTGGCTCGCGAAAAAGTTCTTCAGGCTCGACCCGAACGCACCCGTGCCCAGCCGAACCCAGAACGACGGCCGCGACTTCGTGCCCACGCGCAAGGGCATCCTCTTCGGCCACCACTTCACCAGCATCGCCGGCACCGGCCCCATCGTCGGCCCGGCGCTGGCGGTCATCTGGGGCTGGCTGCCCGCCCTGCTCTGGGTGATCTTCGGCTCGATCTTCATGGGCGCCGTTCACGACCTTTCGACGCTCGTCATCTCCATCCGCAACCGCGGCCAGACCATCGGTGAAGTTGCCGGCCGGCTGATCAACCCGCGCGTCAAGATACTTTTCCTGCTCATTCTCTT
>CALLKH010000453.1 GCA_938008425.1 uncultured Planctomycetaceae bacterium
GAGCGTCGCGCGACTGGAGCGTGGCCCAGTACGTCCGCCCGTTCTGGTTGAACCAGCCGCGCGTCTCGACGTCCCACAGCCACGGGTTTGCCAGCCGGCTCATGTTATCGAGGGTGACCTTGCCGGGATGCGGCGTGAGCTGGCCGGTTTCAACATCGTGATAGCCACCGGTCGCGAAGTTCATGACGTAACGATCGAAGAACTTACGCGCGACGTCGTAGTGCACCGCCAGTTCGAGGGGCAGCTGCTCGGGCTCGGTCGGCATGCCGCCGATGCTGTTCACGATCCATTCCGTGACGCCGCGACGCTCAGGGGAGGGTGGATCGATCTTTCCGCCCATTCGACGCGCGAAGCCCACCATCGCCACCCACTCGTCCTTCAGGATCGGGTAGAACGTCCGGTAGACGTTGTCGCGTTTCTCGTGGATATCCTTGCCCGGAACCCACTTGAGAATGCTGATCTTCTCCGTCGGCACCCATTGCAGGCCGCGCCGTTCGGCCTCCTGGAAGAGAAACTTGTCCCATACCGTCCGCGCGTCGGCGACAAGGCGATCGCGCCACGCCTCGGGCGTCGTTCCCGCCGGCGGCGTGTCGGACAGTTCGTGGAACTGATCCATGCCAGGCCGCAGGCACGTCGTAATGAATTCGTACTTCTGGAGCGAAATGCGAATGTCCTGGAGCGCCTGCTGATTCTGCGGCACCTGCTTTCCACCGCGACCCTCGATGAACTCGTCCATCCCGGGCAGCGTCGGAAACGCCTTCAATACCTTTGCAAGATCATCCGGTGAGACCTTGAATCTGGGCGGAGCGTGTTCCAACTCGCTGTAGGCGCCGTCGAACTGGAGCACGCCGGTCGCCGCAGCGACGCGAGGCCGATACTGTGCCAGGAGCTCGTCAGCCATCAGGCGATAACCGCGAACGGCGGGGTTGTTCGGATCGCGGCTCAGGTCCAGGTCGACGATCCGCTTAAGCTGCTTCAATCGGTAACGCGCCTTGTTGGGATAGCCCGTCAGGATTCGAGGCATGGCCTCGTTGATCGGCGGAACGGTTTTGGGATAGAACCAGTTCTCGAGCGTGGTCAGTTGATCCCAGGCATTGGCCATGGAGTTGAGCACGCCGGCGGCCATCTGGGTGATCTGCCCCGACCACGTCGACGGCCCCGCCGCCGGGTCCACACCCTCGTAAAACTCCTCGGCCGCGTTTCCATAGAGCGGCTTACCCACCCAGTTTTCACCGACCGCCTTTCCGACCGTGTATGCGGTGTACGCTGCAACGAGGTTTCCGACCAACTGCCCCGCCGCTGCGCCCGCTTCCTTGGCCGCCTCGGCGGTATACTGGAATCGCTTGGTCAGCACCCACTCTGTCACGGCCGGAGCAATGCGGGGAGCCGCGAACAGGCTCGCACCGAGGCCGGCGTTTTTCCATTCGCCCGCCCACAGCTGATCACCCACCGTCATCACCGTTCCGTACACCGGAATGTTGTAAGTGAATTCCAGAATCGCCCGCGTGACGGCGCGACTCATGCTGTGGTTCTTCTCCCACTCCTGCTGCAAGGCCATCACGGAGTTGATTGTGCCGAGATCCAGTTGAGCCCGAAGTATCGTCGAGAGCTTGAACTTCCGGGGCATGTGCGCCTTTTCGACGCCCGCCTTCGTGCAGACTTCCTCGATGTGCTTTTCAACGTCGTAACCCAGGTAGGCGCAGGCCTCCAGGTTGGCCTGGCGGCCCGCCATCGTCGTCCACTTGGCTGATGCATCGATGGCCTCGCCGAGCCTGGGATACTTGCCGTCCGGAGCGAACACGTCGCTGACGCGTTGAGAGAACCGCGGACTTCGCTCCGACATCGCCTTGTATGCGATCTGCGTCTCCAGCGCCTGCTCGACGATGGGCCTCAACTCGTCGGGGATATTGATTTGATGCTGGTCGAGCAGATTTTGCAGGGCCTCCTGCGCCGCCTTCGTCTCTTCGACGATCTCCTCAGCGGCGGCATCGGCTTCGCCCGGCCTGGCCGTCGGCGGCGTCTCGGGATGGGCGAGCCTCTCGTCGGCCTTCGATCGCATTTTCTGCATGCGCTCCCGCCGGGATTCCAGCCGGCGAATAATCGACATGAGCATGGCACGCTGCGGATGCCTTGAGTCCAGCCGGCCGATCACCTCGCGAAAACGCTTCGATGCGGACGCGAAGTGGGTGTCATCGAGTGAACTGAGTGCGTGGTACAGCTGGTTCGCCCAGACATGTCGCAGCCGCTGGGAGACTTTCGCGGATGCCGCGTCGTCGCCCAACGCGTCGACGATGTCCTGTGCCCGCTTCTTGGCAATGCCTTCGCCCTCGACCGCGATCTTGAGAACGCGATCCTGGTAGCTCACCGGAATATCCGGGCTGATGATGGCCTGGATTCGATCGGCCGCCGTCGCGAGCGCCGCCGTCATCATCCCCGCCCGCGCCTGCAAACCGAAACTCTTCTTGATGCCCTCAATCCGGGCCTCGTCGGAGATCGGGCCGGCCGTCGGCGGGTCATACTGGCGATGCCACTCAATCAACGGCGCGAACGACGCATTTCCGGGCCCGCGGGTGCGCAGGTTATTCGCCGTGTCAATCATGGCCAGGAAGTGATCGCGACTCCTGGCGTCGGGCAGAACTTCGCGCGTGAGTTGATTGATCAGATTCCGCCGCTCGCCGGTGCTGATCTTGTCCCAGTCCGGCGGATCGTAGGGGTCATACTTCGGACGGCCGTTCTCGGTGGCCGACATCAGGAGCCCCTCGACGATGGATCGAAGCAGGTACTTTCCCTGTTCATTCAGGGTCTTGTCAGCGGTGGGGTCGGCATGGGCCGCGTGGTTGGTCGCCATCAGCCAGTTGCCGACGGCAGTATCAAACCCGACTTTCTGACTCAGCGGCACGGGAACGTTTTTGTAAACTTCGCCCGACGCCGTCACCCGCTCCTCGCGGAACATGAAGCTGGGACTGTCCGGAGTACCGACATCCTCGGCGGTGATGCGAAAGTAATTCTCCATCGCGCTGGCGTACGAACGCCGATCGACCTGCATGCCGAACGACGCGAAGAGCCAGTAGGCGTCCTTGGTGTTCTGGAGATTCGTGGTCGCGCGGCCGGCGTCCTCGTAGAACGCCCGGTCATCCTTGGGGCGAAGATGCAGTTCGAGCGTTCCGCCGTCGGCCACCAGTCCGCTGAAGACATCGGGCGGACGATTCTTCGCGTTGTGGGCCATCACGTCCGCCGCGTCGGGATCCGACAGGCGGGCTTCAAACTTCTCGTTGAATTTCGGAATGATCACATCGGCCGGTATGAGTGTCCCGTCGGGAAACCGCACGCCGACCACCGTGTGATCGATGTCGCTCAGTATGGAGTCGGGAAAGCTGAACCAGAATACCTCAACCTGGCCCGTCGGATACTCACGGGCGATCTCGTGCATCGCCCCCATGTAGGCTTCGAAGCGCACGCGGTTGAGCAGGCGGCACAAGTCCGGCCCGATCGCCCCCTTCTGGGCGAGGTACTTGATCTTCTGGTGTCCGCCGTCGGCGAGAAGGGTCTTGAGAAATGAATGAAAGGCGTCCCCGGTCTGAATGTCCCCCGGGATCTGCATCAGGTTTACATCCTGTGCATCGGGAGGACCACGGGCATCGTTGCCCGTCCCACGCGCGCCGTCCCGGGCCAGTCGTGCCAGATGCTCCTGCTGGAGGCGAACGACTTCACGCGCGACCGCGCTGTCGAGCTCTGCGAGCGCCTGCTGCGGCTTGTCGGACCCGAGGCTGAAGTGACTGATCGCCAGATCAAGATACTTCGCCACCGCCGGATCGGTCGTTTCGAGAACGGGCTTGCCGGAATCCGGCGTTTCACGAGCGAGCGGATGAATTTCGGCCCGGAGCGCCACGCTCGTATCGCCGACCTGCAACTGTTCAGTCGCATCGTTCGACGTCGCGTCCGAATCGGGATTCGCGACCCCGTTCGCGGCATAGACGAGCCAGATTGCGGCCGCAAGAACCGCGCTCGCCCAATGCCAACACGCTCTCTTGTTCGATCGATTCGTCATCGGTTGGCCCGTCGAAAGTGAGAAAATCACGAACGGTGCAGGCCGACGAGGCACGTGTGCCCGATCGGCGATTCGACGCTGATGACCTGTCTAATTAAGAATAGCATTATCACAACTCATGACAAAGCCGGATCGCGCCAAATTCGTGATTTCAGCCTGTTTTTCGTACGAGGGGTTGCGCGTCCCATGAAGAGAGAATCCGGTCAGTACAGAACGGCCGATTCACCGGGACTGCGACGAAATCCGCGCGCAAGAGGCACGGTTGCGATCTCGAACGCTTCTCAGGCCGCGCGCGATCCAGTCATTCGCGCGTCCTCCTGCATTACACGTCGATACCGCGCAATCTCACACCCGTTGAACCGAATTCTGAAGAATTTGTTGATCGAATGGCTCGATGGCGCACAAAGTCATACTCGTAAACTGCATAAAGCGCGCGATCGAGATTGAATGAGTGCCGCGGGCCGTTCTCGACGCCGCCGATGGGTCCTCGTACCATTTCGCCATGCCCGGCCTCTTCGATGGAACACCCTTGGAACGCCCCGTCACCTGCGAACGCTGTGATCGGTCGCTTGATGCCTGCGAATGTCCGCGCGACCGGGGCGGCGCGGTGCTGTTGCCGAAGAGCCAGCCGGTGCGGATCAGTCGCGAGAAGCGCGGCAAGGGCAAGATGGTGACGGTCATCTCGGGGCTCGACCCTGTCGCATCGAATCTCGACGCCCTGCTTTCGCAGCTCAAGAGCGCCTGCGCCGCGGGCGGCACGATTCAGAACGGCAAGATCGAAATTCAGGGCGACCATCGCGAGCGGGCGATGAAGTTCTTCCAGAAGCTCGGGTATCCGGCGAAGCTGGCGGGAGGCTGATCCCGGCGCATGA
>CALLKH010000454.1 GCA_938008425.1 uncultured Planctomycetaceae bacterium
GGCCCATCTCACCTGCGTCGGCGCCAGCCAGGACGAGATCGGCGCCGTGCTCGAGCGTCTTCGAAGCGCCGGAATTCAGAACATTCTCGCCCTTCGCGGCGACCCGCCCAAAGGCGAGACCGCGTTCGTCGCCCAGGCCGACGGCTTTCCCTATGCCAGCGAACTCATCCGCTATCTCCGCGGAAATTTCACCTTCGGCATCGGCGCAGCCTGTTACCCCGAGGGCCACGTTGAATGCCTCGGCGCGGGCGGCAAACGTGATCTCGACCGCGATCTGGAGAACCTCGTCCGCAAGGTCGACGCGGGCGTGGACTTTCTCGTCACGCAGCTTTTCTTCGACAACGACGCCTATTTCAATTTCGTCTCCCGGGCCCGAAAGGCCGGCATCGGCGTTCCGATCATCCCCGGCATCATGCCGATCACCAACGTCGAACAGGTTCGCCGCTTCACTGACATGTGCGGCGCGAGCCTGCCGCCGACGCTGATCAAGGAACTGGATCGCCTCAAGGACAATCCCGACGCCGTGCTCTCGCAGGGCGTTGCCTACGCCACCGCTCAATGCTTTGATTTGCTCCAGCGCGGCGCGCCCGGCATTCACTTCTATACGCTTAACAAGTCGTCGGCCACGCGGACCATCCTCACCGCGCTTCGCACCATCTGGCCGCCCGCCATGCGACCGGCTTGATTGGATGTGCGGCGTCGATGGCCCAACCTGGCCGGACGAACCCGGCCGCCGGTCGGAATTCCTCGCCGGCCCGGATTTGACCCGCCCTCCAGAATTCTGACGACACGGCGACGGCTCCTCTGCTAGAATCGCGGGCCATCGTGTGAGGGATCGCCCGTCATGAAATGTTCCAAAGTTCTCATTACCGGCGCCACAGGCCAGCTGGGGTCCGCCGTGGTCGATCTCTTCCGGCTCAACGCCGATGCCGAGGTGCTGGGGCGCGGCCGTCACGAGCTGGATATCTCCAGCGCCGTCTATGTGGCCTCCGCGATCGAATCCTCCGCGCCCGACCTCGTCATTAACTGCGCGGCATTCACCCGCGTTGATGACTGCGAGACGAACGAGGACCGCGCCATGAAGATCAACGGCGAAGGCGCGGGCCACGTCGCGAAGGCCGCCCGCGCGGTCGGCGCCGATCTCATTCACGTGTCCACCGATTACATCTTCGACGGCTGCGCGACCGAGCCCATTCCTGAAGATGCCCAGCCCGCCGCGCCGGAAAAACTCTCCGCCTACGGCCGTTCCAAGCTGCTCGGCGAACAGCGCGTTCGCGAGCATCACCCGGAGGCGGTGATCCTGCGCACCGCCTGGCTCTTCGGCCGGAGCGGGCCGTGTTTTCCGAGAACCATTCTGCAGCGGGCCCGCGAGGGCATGCCGCTCCGCGTCGTCAACGATCAGCGCGGGGCCCCGACCTATGCCAATGATCTGGCATGGGCGATTCTCGAACTCGCCCAGCACCAGGTCAGCGGCACCTATCACTTCACCAACGCCGGCGCGTGCACCTGGCACGAGTACGCCGCCGAAATCCTCCGGCTGGCCGGCATCATTTCGAGCATCGAAGCGATCTCCAGCGAGGAACTGGGCCGCCCGGCGCGACGGCCGGCCTACTCGGTGCTCGACATGACACGCTTCATCGCCGACACCGGCTTTCGGCCGAGGCCCTGGCAGGCGGCGCTGGAAGAGTATTTCAAGAGCTGAGTCCCCGGCCGGCGACCTGAATTCATCGTGGATGAGATACTCTTTCGGAGGAGTACCCCCGCGACGCTATTCCTGCTGTGGACGGCCGAACAACAACTCGATGAATGGACGATCCTCATGCCGGCAGAATATGTAGACGTGGTCGCCAGAGTGCAGGACCGTTGAGCCGCGGGCGGCCACCAGATCGCCGCCCCGGATGATCAGGACCGCGGCGGACTCCGGTGGAAATGGAATATTGGCAAGCGAGGCGTCGCAAACCGCGAGCGACTCCGTGATGAAGAACGAGATCAGATCGCCGCTCATCAGGCGCGTCGAGTTGATTTCGAGCACCGCGGGCGGAACGGGAACTCCCGTCGCCTCGAGGCCGAGCCGACGCGTAATCCATCGAATGGTCGCGCCCGGCAGGAGCGCGCTCAACACCACCACAAAGAACACGATGTTGAAGACCTTCATCGCCCCGGGAACACCGGAGAGCACCGGGAAGGTTGCCAATATGATCGGCACCGCGCCGCGCAGACCCACCCAGCCGATGTACAACGACTCCCGAAATGGATACCGAAAGGGCGCCAGGCACAGGGCGACAGAGAGCGGCCGCGCGACAAAACTCAGGAACAGCGCGACAAGAAATCCCTCCTTCGCCACGGGCCAAAGCTGGCTGGGAAACACGAGCAGTCCGAGCATGAGGAACATGGCAACCTGCCCGAGCCAGCCCAGTGCATCGTGAATGCGAATGAGCCCGTTACGGTACGGAAGGGGACCGTTGCCCAGAACGACCGCGGCGATAAAAGCGGCGAGGAAGCCGCTCCCCCGGGCGAGCGTCGCAATGCCGAACGCGAGAAGCCCGATGCCCAGCGTCAGCACCGGGTAGAGCCCGGCCGTTGAGAGCCTCACCCGCTCAAGCAACCATCGCGCGCCAAAGCCGAGTGTCATGCCGGTGGCCGTACCGATCACGAGTTGAAGTGGAATGTCAACCAGCAGCCACGGCGTCGGCTGCGCCTGTTCAACAAAGAGCAGCGTCGCCGTGACGGTGAGAATCACGGCCATCGGGTCGTTCAGCCCCGATTCCAGTTCGATGGTGCTGCCGACGCGCGGCTGAAGCCGGAGAGCGCCTCCCCGGAGCACGGCGAAGACCGTCGCCGCGTCGGTTGACGACACCACGGCGCCCAGGACCACCGATTCCGCCAGTGTGAGTCCCAGCAGCCATGCAAAGGTTGCGACGAGCCCTGCCGTCACGGCCACGCCGATCGTCGCCAGCACCGCCGCCGGGAAAACACACCGGCGTACGGTCGCCCATGCGGTATTCAATCCGCCGTCGAGCAGGATCAGCACCAGCGCGGCGGTACCGAGTCGAAACGCGAGTTGATAGTCGTCGAAGTGAATGCCGCCGATCGCCTCTGATCCGGCCAGCATTCCCAGGACGAGAAAGACGAAGACAAGTGGAACGCCGAAGCGCTCGACGGGCCGCCCCAGGAGCGCGCAGCTCAGCAGGAGCACGCCGAAGATGGCGAGCAGCAGAGCCGTGGACGAAAATTCCATTGCGCCGAGCAACATCTGACGTCTTTCTTCTCCCTGTGAACAAGACCTTCCGCAGCAAGTTATCGAATCGGCGCGATGCGGGCAACGAAGGCGGACTTCCGGCAGATCCTCATCGCCGACTGACAAAGGTAGACGAATGAAGCAAATGGCTCCGGCCGGCGCTTGATCCAGTGTGGTGAAGTTGAGAGAATTATGGTTCGACAGGGGCCGGAGTCGACGGTTTCCGTCATCACCCCAAGTCGCGCCGGAGACATCGTCATGAGCGACATCCCCATCGCCGCGCCGCCCGCGCCCGAGGCGGACATTCTGGCGGACGACACGCCGTGCCGAAGCTGCGGCTACAACCTGCGCGGCCGTCGGACCGACACGGTCTGCTCCGAGTGCGGCACGCCGGTGATGAATTCGCTGGGCTCGAACCAGCTGCAATTCGCGAACCCCGCGTGGCTGGCGAAGATCGGCCTCGGCGTGCGGATCTATGCGTGGGCGATGGCCATCGGGTTTGCAGCGGGGCTTACCCTCGGTTTGTAAATCGTGATCGTGGTTGTTTTGACCGGCCCGGGCGGCGGCAGGGTGACATTCCTTCAATATGCCGTCCTCGGTCTTGCGGCCCTGGTCGGATTGGCCGGACAAGCCGCAGCCTATCTGATATCTTTGCCCGAACCCGGCGCGGCAATGGATCCGAGTGTTGAGCGTAGCAGGAAGTTCATTCGAATCTGCATCGGGCCTGCCATCCTCTCGGTGGGATTCGTGCCATTTCTGACCAGCGGCGTGCTGTCCGAAGGCGTGACGATCGCGATGCTGGTGCTGCTACTGCCCATCGGGTTGCTGGTCGCGGGCGCGGAGTACGCGAAGTTCGTGCTCTATGGGAACTGGGCCATCCGGATCCCCGATGAATCGCTGAGGAGCCGGGCCAATCTGCTTAAATTCGGATTTGTCATACCGATGGCACTACATCAGATCATGTCTTCCGTGTCGGTGCTTCTGCAATTCGCCGGCCCCGGCGCGACGACGACTGCGGTCATGATGTCCGCGCTGAGCGGGCTCGTCGCGCTGACCCTGTTCGTGTTCAGTATCTTGCTGATTCTCATGCTCTTTCGACTCGGCCGGGCGCTGATGGCCCATGAGGCGATCGCCCGCGCGATCTGGAGTCCGGACGGCTACGCGGGCCGTTCGGGCAGCGCTGAACCCGCCGACACCGCCGTGGTGCAATAGGCCTCTGACATCAGTCGCACGACTGCGGCTGCGCATCCCCCGGACGCCCCGGCGTATCCCGATGGCGCGGCGGCGCATCCCCGCATCAGAGAATCACATCCCTGCGCCCGGGCATTGCATCCACGTGCCAGTGCTTTGCATGCCTGCGCCGCGGCATTGCATCCCTGATTCGGCCGGTTTGATCCCTGCGAACCCCGATGCCATCCCTTCCCTTCGCGAATGCATCCATGAAATTCAGAATTTGATGGATGAATTCGAGCCCCGCGGGGCTCAGCCGACGCGCAACCCTTGCGCAGGACCACCCGGGCGATGCTGAAAACGGGGTCCTGGTGGGTGGCCTCTATGGGCATGTCGTCGCCAAGCGCGGGCGTCGAAGCGTGAAGCTCTTTTCTCGACGGCTTGCCGTTTGGCGGTGATGGGTTCAGGAAACGGAGAGGGGGGGATTCGAACCCCCGGTACGTGTTACCGTACACATGCTTTCCAAGCATGCACCTTCAGCCACTCGGACACCTCTCCAGGTTGTCGCGACGCCCCGCCATTTCGCCCGCTTGATGCGTCCGCGAGGCTTGGTTGGCGACCCGCCGCAGGGCCACTAAGATAGACCGCTCGCAACGGATTGTATAGGCCTTCTCGCGGCCGGCCCCGCCGCCCGCCGCCCTTGAACAACACGGAGATACGCACCATGGTCACCATCGGCATGAATTACAAGGTTCTCCCCGGCAAGGAGGAAACCTTCGAAAGCGCCTTCCGCAAGGTCATCCACGCCATGCGGGAAATCTCGGGCCACTCGAAGTCCAAGATGTTCCGCGACATCGACGACGCCCGAAGCTACGTGATCCTCTCGGAGTGGAGCGATAAAGGCGCGTTTGATGCCTTCATCGGCTCCGATACGTTTCGAAACGTCGCCAACTGGGGCAAGGAACAGATTCTCGAAGGCCGCCCGTCACACACCTATTACGAGCACTGATCCGAATGGCCGTCGCCCGCGAGGCAGCCGTGGCAGAACGCAAGGGAACCGACGCCGTCATCCATCCGGAATCGATAAACGGGGCATCCTGTCCCACGAAATCCGATGCGCCGCAAGAAACGGTCGCGCGTCGGAGCTGGTCCTATCTGCGCACACCGATCACCGTGTTTCTTTTCGTGATGGCGCCGATCAATATCCTGATGTTCTTCCTGATCGTCACGAGCACGCCGACGTGGATGAAGATCACCTCAGGCGGTGTGATCCTGCTGACGATCGCCACGCTCGTTCGCGGTTACTGGCGCCGGCTAGTGCTGACGGCCGAGGGACCGGTACTGATCCGCCCGTTCGCGGGGCGGATTCTGATTCCATGGCCGGAGGTTCGGCGGATCGATGCGATGGTTCCCGGGGGCGGGGCGGGAGGAACGGCATATCTCTATGTCACGCGCCGTGACGAGCCGCCCGCTGGTGCGTGGGATGTCGATGCCGAGACGATTCAGATTCAGAATCGCGAGGGCGTGCTGGATGTCGTGCTCGCGGCATGGAAAGAAAGCAAGCCCGGATCGACGGATATGAACGGTGCGGGCTCCCAATCACGCCCGCGCGCTCCCGCCGAATCCAGGCCTGCCACTCCACCCTGAATAACTGGGGATCAGGCTCCTGGCTTTTCAGCCGGGCCGGCCTTGTCCTTGCCGGATTGATCCCGGTTTTCGCCGCGGTCGTTGCCGGGCGAGCCGCGATTGGCGCGGCCTTTGAGGAATTCCTCCACCTTTTCCTTCTGTTCCGGCGTGAGAAGGTTGATGACGTCGCCGTAGAGTTTCTCGGTTCGCTCCCGCTCCGCTTTTTCAGCGGCCTGAGCCTTTGCGCGACGCGATGCCGGATCGTCGGCACCGTTTTCGCGCCGGGCGCCGGTGCGTTCCTTCTGAAACGCCTCGAAGAGGGCGTCGATGTCGCGCTTCTGGTCCGCGGTCATATCGCCGAGACGATCGATGATCGCCTTGAGTGCCCGGGGATTTCGCACCGGCCCCGTTCGGGCGGTGCGCGGCGCCAGACGCTCCCGCCAGACGGTCTCGAACTTCTCTTGCTGCTCAGGCCTGAGCGTGCCGAGGATGCCGTCGTGTAACTCCTGTTCGGCGGCATCCATGAGCGCCCTGGCCGGCGCCATTCTGGCGATCCGTTCCTC
>CALLKH010000455.1 GCA_938008425.1 uncultured Planctomycetaceae bacterium
CGCGATGGCACTGGCCAACCGATCGCTCAGCACCATGAAGTTCGATGAACTGCTCACGGCGGTCGAGTTCGTGTCGAAGAAGTCGGTCGCCACCGGCAAGGACCCCGGCGAGGCGCTCAACACCGTCATCACCGGCCTCATTCGAGGATCGACGCTCTTCCTCGATGACTTCGGAATTCTGGTGGACGGCATGGACGGCGTTCGCCGGAGCTATGACGCGATCAAGGGCGCGGGTGCGTTCGATTCGCTCGGACCGGCGGCGCAGAAGGCCGAGACGATCCGGCAGGCGCTGGCCGAGATGCGCGGGCAGATCGACAAGATCGGCGTCTCCGGGCGGTCGACGTTCTTCCTGTTTGAGGGCATCAAGAACCAGATCGGCGACAGCGTCGACCGGCTCGTGCTCGCGGTGGCGAAGAGTGAGTCGCTCAAGTCGGCGCTCAAGGGGTTCTCGAATCTGTTTCGAGGGGTGGCCGAGCACTTTCAGAAAGCCAAGAAGGACGACACGCCGTTCCAGGACCTGTTCTTCGGCAAGAAGCGAACCGACGCGGACGGTAACGAGACGCGCGGCGGCGGACTGCTGAGCGTGCTGGGCGCGGGCATCATGGACCTCGGCGAGGTCATTGGCCGCGGCGTGCTCGGCGGGCTGCTCAAAGGGTTGTCGCTGTTGCCTGAATTGTTCAAGGGCATCTGGGCGGGGCTTAAGGCAGCATGGGATTGGGCGCTAGCTGAGATACCGCCGGCCGTCATCGCCGGATTGATGTGGCTCGAAGATGAGTTCTTGCCATCGTTCACGAAGACGATTCAACCCCTGATTGACGCCTTCAAAGACATCCACTCGCAAATTGTTCTGGGGCTTTCCGAGTGGTTCAACGGCTTCCTGGTCAACAAGGACACCGGCAAGCCAACATGGCTCGGCTGGCTGCTCGGGGCGGACTCTCCAGTGCCAAGCACCCCCGAGGCCGCCGCCGCCGTGCGCGAGTACGAAAGACGCGAGCGACGAAAAGATCACGACGAACGCATGTGGAAGGCAAGGGGCGAAGGCGCTGTCGCCGCCGGGACCGAGGCCGCCCGATTTGGATTCACCGAGTCTGTGCATGGGATCGGTCGGGCGTTCGGCTCGGTTCTGTCCGGCGAATTCTTTGAACTCGCAGACAAATGGTGGAGCGGAAAAAAGGATAAGGACGAAGCCACCAGCGGCCTTCAATCCCGTGCCAGCGGGGCCGGCGTTGCCGGCACGCTGCAGGGGTTCTTCGCGCAGGCTGCACTCGGCTCGGCACTGGCGAACACACTGGCCAAAGCCGCCGAAGTCCCCGACCTTTGGGAACTCTTCGGACGTGGCGGGGATTCGCTGCTGAGCGGCGGCGTGCTCGGCGGCGACAGCCGCTTCATGAGAGCCCTCGGCGAATTCACCGGGCAGTTCTCAAAGGCCGATGTCGCGCAAAAAGTAAATCCGGTCTACAGCGGGACCAGTCTCGCCCGAACCGACGCCTGGCGTCGCGCCCAGGAGCGTCGGCTGCGACAGATCGACCAAGAGATCAAGCAAATCGAGTTTGGCAATCGGGGCGTCATCCAGGAGGCCAATCGCCGCACCGCCGCCGAAGTCGCCGACGCCGAGGCGCAGGGCTTTCGAGTGTCACCCTACGACCGTCGCGAAATGCGAAAACGCCACCTTCGCGAGGTCAAAGCGGAGCGCAAGCAGCAACTCGAAGAGGAGCGCAAACGAATCGAAGATGATCTTGATACCGATCGCGGCGTTCGCAAGGCCCGCCGGAAGATGTTCAAGGGCCTTCGGCAGCCGATCGGTCAGGGTGGCGGCGCGAATGCACCGGCGAATGCCGCGGTTGATGACGCCGGCCCGACCGAAGTTACCAGCTCGACGCTGGAATCCAAGATCGATCAACTGGTGGCGATCGGCTCGTCGCTTCTGGCGGAGCTTGCGGGCGGCGGGGCGCGGCTGGCCAATGTCGGCGGCGGCCGCAGGGCGTGAGGCATGAATGGCGAAGGTGCTCACATTCAATGGCCAGCAGGTCGGCACGGTGTTCAAGCGTGTGCGTCCGGCGCTGCATCTTCTCACGCCGCCGGCGAGGAAGATCGGCCTCTTTCAATCGGCCGGCGATGTGAACGCCGACAGCCGGAACCTGCTGCATGCGTTTGTGTTTCACGTGACGATCAAGGGCGCGAACAACATCGACGCCGTAAGAACCATCCAGGCGATTCAGGCCCTCGCGGGACTGGTGGGCGACGTGGCAATCATGGACGGCCTGACCCCGGTGATGCAGTGCCTGGCCTACACGATCGACGAGGTGTCGGCGCCCGAGCTTGCCGATGGGTTCGGCGGCCGGTTCGCCGAGGATATGACCCTGACCGCAGTCGGGCGGGCATCGCCGGTTTATTCGTGATTGGAGCAGTGTTGGCATCTTATACGCTCATGATCAATGGTGTCACCGTCGCGGCCTCGCCGGGACCGCTCGGCGGATCGCCCGCGCCGGGGACCGAGGTTTCGATGGTGTCGTTTGAGCGGAACTACGACGACCCCGCCGAGCTCGTGATTCGCGTGCACGGCGACTGGCGCGATGCGCCCTACCCGCCCGATTCCTCGGCGGTGCTGATGGTGGACGGCGTGATCGTGTTTGAGGGTCTGCTCTACCTGCCCCGGCCGGTGCTGACCACGAACGAATATCCCGCCGTCGAATACAGCATCTACGACCGTTCGAGAGCCCTTCGAGGACCGGCCGCGGTCAACGCTCAGGGCTTCCCCGAGATCAATCTGCCGGGCGGGACCCTCGCCGCCGTCGCGGCGGCCTACTTCGCCCTGGCGGCCGATGAACTGACGGCGCGCGGCGTGAGTGCGTCGCCGGCCTTCGCCTCGGATGCCGGGGCCGTCGCGTGTTTTCCGGTCTCGATCAACGGCGAGACGATCGATCAGGCCGTGCGACAGATCGCCGCCGCCGCGCCCGGGGTGCGGGTGGTGATGACGCCGCCGAGCTCGATCGGCGGCCTGAGTGCCTACACCTTCGTTCGACTCATGGAGTCGCCGATCGCCGATGTGACGATCGATGCGACGCGGGTGCAGTCGCTGGACATTCAGCCGAGCGTCGAGGGCCGTTGCGGCGCGGTGAAGACGCTCGGCGGTCAGACGCAGGGCTCGGCCGACGTGGAGGCGGAAGAGGATGTCGCCCTGACGCCGGCATGGAACCCGGCGCTCGAGTCGAACTGGTCGCTCCGGGAAGCCTATGAGAAAAAAGAGAACGGCACGCCGGCCGACCCCGACCTTTACATCGTCTTTCGAGCCTACACGTGGGAAGAGGATGACATCGACGAGGCTCGCATTCGACGGGCGATGATTCGCATCGTCGATGATCCGAATCCGCTGGACGCGCTCTGGCAGGAGCGGTCGATCGAGTCGGTCGACGTCGAGAACAAGACCGTCATCCTGAAGCGGCCGGCGATTCCGCCGTATCATGTTCGCAACAAGCTCTCGGCGCTCAACCCGAACCACAAGGGACGATCGGTCGCGGTGCCGGCCAAGCTTCGCGTGGCCCAGAGCGGCACGGCGACGACGCCGATCTACATCACCAGCTTCCGGGTGCCCGAGGACGGGTTCGCCGGCCGTGCGTATCAGATGATGCCGATCACCTGCGGCTACGAGGAGACCATTGCCGTGCCTGCCGGGGTCGATCGTGAGCAGTACGCCCGCGACGCCTTCGCGGCACTGTCCGAGCCGGTCATCTCGGGGTCCGTTCCGCTCGACGAGGGGCTGCCGTCCGACGTGTGGCGACTTGACCGGCGGATCAATCTGCGGACCGACAGCCACGGCGCGACGGGCTACGAGGATCTTCGCGCCCCGCTGCTCGGCGTGTCACAGCAGTGGGCCGCGGGCGAGACGGCCACGCTGCAGTTCAACCGCGACGACTCGGTCGCCCTGGCGGAGGGCGCTCAATGATCCTTGATCGAATCATCGAGAACTTCCGCGACGTGTTCGGCCGCCTGAACGCCGGCCGCCGCAAGGACAAGCGCTTCGGTGTGCGCCTCGATCGGATCGAGGCGGCGCTCGCGGCGCTCAAGGGCAGCACCGACACCGGCTTCGACGTGGCGCTTCAGCACATCGCCCCGGTGACACCGCTGATGATCATCGAACGCCTGGTCGTCGGCTCTGACGAGACCGGCTATCCGGACATCGGCGGCATCGCGATCGACTACTTCCGGGCGCGTCGCATGGAGCTCGACCCCGCGCCCTACGCGGGCGAGACGACGAACCGCTGGCGCGTCGATCCGGATTTTGATACGCAGGATTATGTCGTCATGGCGACACCGGGGAATACGGGCTTCTTTCCCGGATGCCGCATCTGGGCCTGTTTGACCCACGAAGCTCGAATCTGGGGCTACGACAACGAGATTAAGTACGAGGGCGAGGTCTATGTGGCCCTTACCGGCGAGCACAACGGCTTCGCGGGCCGCGCGGGAGCGCCGGCGACGAACCCGACGTCGACCTCCGGCCTTCAGTTCTACGCCTGGGATCAGTACTTCAGCGGCGTTTCGTATCTCGACAGTCGATACAGCGGACAGGTGATCGCGGGTGTGGGCGGCGCGGCAAACTTCACGATGCCGGCAGCGCTTCAACTGGAGAGCATGTCGCGCGACCCGCTCATCACGAACTACATCGGCGTACCGGCGGGGACGCCGATCTGGCTCAGGTATCTGAACAAGCAGATTGGCGACATCCCCTTCAGCGTCGGCGTCTTCGCTTTCAGTCATGCGACGCATCCGGAGACGGGCGACGAGTGCCCGTAGTTGGAGAACTAATGCAGCCGATCAGAAATGCAATGGGCAAGT
This sequence comes from uncultured Planctomycetaceae bacterium, assembly GCA_938008425.1. Lineage (GTDB taxonomy): Bacteria > Planctomycetota > Phycisphaerae > UBA1845 > UTPLA1 > JADJRI01. Next base: position 4,834 of record CALLKH010000455.1, read on the forward strand.
GGCGGCGCACGCCAGACGGCAAGCTTCGGCTTGGCTGCTGCTGTGAGCCCGGCTGCCTTTGTTCGGACTGCTGGACCGGCGTCGGTGGGACCCACACGGACTCGCCGAAGTACTTCATGCTGGAGTTCTCGGGCATCTCGCTCGCCAGTTGTGTCAACGGGGCCGGCCCGCCCGCCGAGAACTGCTACTGTCCGTTTGCATTCAGCGGGGTGCTCAATCCAACGATCATCGTCGAGCAGACCCATCCGGGCACAATCTGCTGCTGCTGGATGGCCGACACCGGCTCACAGCTGCGCTATCGCTGTGGGTTCTTTGATCCCTGTACGGATGCCATTGCACCGACGCTGCCGGTCTATGCGATCCTGCGCAAAATTCCGCCGCGACTGTTCGGTCCGCCGATTCGGTTCGCTGTGATGCTCGGCCGAAACGTGTTTGGAACATTCACCTGCGATGCGGCGTCGGTGACCTGGAGCGAGCGGCCGGCATGGGAGCTCTTCGTCGGCTACATCGAGATCACGAGCTCGGACAACGCCTTCTGCGACCATCCGGTGACGGTGAACAATTACAACGTGACCCCGACGGCGTGCCGCGCCACGCCGCCTGGCGGTGATCCGATCGCGAACGCGGGGTATGGAGGAAGCTGCGTGGTGACACCGCTATGACGATCCCGCTCCAGATCATTCAGCGACGGGCGACGGCGTGTGCCGGACAGAGCGGCGAGAACGCCTGCGAAAGCTGGCTCGGCCCCTGGCAGTGCTCTGAGATTGGCGACGTGCGCGCGGCGATCAAGTCCAGCGAGAAAGGGCTTTGCCCGCGTGGGCTGCACCCCGATGCGGATGCGGTGGTGACCAGCCCTGCCAGACGTTTGCGTTCGCGGTTCACCGATCGCCTGACGGCGGGATTCAAGGGCTGGTTGTTCTACCTCGCTCGCCTCTGTCCCGCGCACGCCTTTGTACGGTCGTTTCGGCGATCGCAGTGCCGAGCGCGCCCGCATCGCCGCCGCCGTTTCTGGCTGCTGAATACCTGCCAGAAGTGCGGCTGCCTGATTCGGATCAAGACGGCGATCGCCAGCGCAGAGTGCCCGTTGTCCGCGAAACGCTGGGCGGCGGTGGAGGTGATAGGCGGCAAGTGCCGTGGCCTTGACTCGCTGCCAATGATCGGCCGCTGGTTCAAAGCTCGCGGAACCAAAGGGGGCTGCTGCGGTGGCTGATTTTGTTGTGACAGCCAGGCAGCCGACGATTCGCGTCCCGCGCGTACCGGTCGAGCACGGCACGCAGATCGCGCTCTATTGGAACGGGACGCGAGCGCCCAACGGCGACGGCGTGCCGGGTGGTTCGAACCCAATTGACTACGCTCGGCCGCTCTTTGGCCCGCGCGAGTTCTGGCTCCGTGGCAACCCGCACCTCTTCGGCGGCGGCTTTGGCCAGGGCGGCTTCGGTGAGCCGGGCGCGTCGTTCAATGGGGACACGGGATTCGGCCGCGGGCCGTTCGGTGTCGGCGCCTTCGGCATCGGCGGCGGGTACTTCGAGTGGCTGTTCTCATTCCCACTCCGCAACGGCGTGTATGCGATCGCCGCCAGGCTGCGCGACTCGACGGGCAACGAGCAGGCAGCGGATGCTGTGGCCATGACGTTCGAGGTGCAGGCTCCGCCGCGGCCGTGTGCGAAGGCGTGGATCGCGGGGCTCGATGGTGACATTCTCACGGTGGGCTTTCATCGCTCGCCGGATTTTCAGGCGGTGAACTGATGGCGGAACTGAATCGCGAA
>CALLKH010000456.1 GCA_938008425.1 uncultured Planctomycetaceae bacterium
GCTCTTCCGATCTCCTGATCGCCGCGCCGGCCGTCCGATGCGGAGGGCGGCGTCGGATCGAAGATCGTCCAGCCCTGTTCCGGAAGCCACACTTCGACCCAGGCGTGGGCGTCCCGGCGACGGAACTGGTAGAAGCCGCCGACCGGATTGATCTCTCCGCCGTAATAGCCGCTGACGAGCCGCGAGCGAAGGCCCATCGCCTGCGTGAGGAGCGTCATTGCCGAGGCGAAGTACTCGCAATGTCCCCGGCGGGTCTCGAAGAGGAAGTTCGACACCGGATCGGCGGGAACGGCTTCCCCGCCGCGATTGAGTGTGTACTCAAACTGATCGGAGAGCAGATAGTCCTGTACCACTGTCGCGAGCTGACGGTGATTGTCGGTGTCGGTCGGATCGACGTCGGCCGGTACGAGCGACTGCGCGAACTCAAGCACCTGGGCGGGAATCGTGGAGGGTCCGTCGCGGGGCGAACTGGCGCCGCGTCGAACGGCCCGGGCGACGGCGGCCATCGGGTTCATCGGAGACCAGACCGTGTAATGCGCCGACTTTCGCGAGGAGGATGCCGCTTCGAGAACGAGGTCGCGTCGATCGACGTTGACGCGGCCGATGTCCGGCGATGTCAGCATCAGCGGCGGAAACATGGAGAAGAGAACGCCGCTCCCGAGGGATTCCAGCCAGATCTCCTGAAGCACCAGCGAATCGCGATCGATCTCGATACGCAGGTCCAGCGTTGGAATGGGGTCATCGGAGGTGACGTCCGTCAGGGTTCTGGGATAGACAGTGGGCGTGCGCTGCCATCGGCCCTTGAAGTATCGATCAAAGGTCAGGCCGCGCATATAAGGCTGAAATGACTCTTCGAGGATGGGCTCACCCTGGCGGAAGAACCTGACGCGCATCACGGTGGTCAGATCCTCGCTGATCGGCACGTTGGACAGTTCGACGGAGTCGCCGAAGCCGGTCATCGACACCGGCACAAGCCCGTGCATGCGGCTGAAGAATCCGCCGCGCCATCCGCGCGGCGCCGTGACGAATACAAATCCGGCGATCATCGACAGAAGGATTGAGCAGACCAGCACGGTGCGCTTGGTGCCGATCCGGGGCGCATCGGCGACGGTCTCGCGCGGCGCGAGGTTGACCAGTTCGGCTGCGGGAAGCAATTGCAGGGCGCGGGCGCGCCGATCCTCCACGACTCTCGCCTCGCGCTCGGTGTGAAAGTGAATGAGCCAGGTGATTCCCAGCGTGACGTCGATGAGGCAGGCGAATGCAAAAAGCGGACTGGCGGTCACGAACGCGCTGATCACCATCAGAATGAATGAAATGATCGCGATGAGGCCCGCGTCGCGATGGGTCTGAAGCTCGAAGAACTTGCAGCAGCTCAGGAAGATGACGAAGTGCGACAGGTCGATGATGTGAACCGTCTGCTCCTGCTGGGGATAGAACATTTCGTAGCCGAGATAGCCGACCGAGGCGAGAAGCCCGAGATACAGAACCGGTTTGGGCACTCTCACGTGACCGCGCCACTTGCAGTACAGGCAACTCAGTAGAGCGCAGGCGACGGCGATCGAAAAGACGCCCCAGGAGTCCTCCGCCTCAACCGCCGGCAGCATGTTGATCAGGGCGAGGAGGAGCAGGCCGATGTGCATGCGACCCAGCAGCTTCATGCGGATCGCCCTCCCAACTGGTACCCGCGCCCGCGGCCATTGCTTCTCGGCGCGGTCGCCTTCTTCAATCGCTCGAACTCGGAGCCCTCGGGCCATCCAAACGCCTGATCGAACGCAGGCGTGCCGGGAACATAGATCGTGGTCTGACCGATGGCCCGATTCAGCGCGCGGGCGGCGGCGCGCATGTCCTCATCGTTGTTCGCGCCGAAGAGCAGGCACGGCGATCGCAGTCTTGACGGCCACGTCAACTTGTAAATCTGTGCCGCCAGCTCGTCATCCTCGTTTCGGCCGCGAATCGCCAGTTCCGTGAGCAGTCGCGGACGATACGCCCGGCCCGAACCCGGCGGCGAAACGACGAACGGCTCGCCGTTGCAGATGAGACCGATCTTCGCGCCGCGCTCCAGCGCATCGCAGATCACCGTCGCAGCGGCGCTGATCGCGGCCTCAAGCCGGGCGGACTGCTCGGCGTCGTACGGCCGGATTCGCGTGTTGATGACGCACCAGAGCTGGTAGCTCTTCGGCTGGGCCATCTCGCGAATCATGAGCTGGCCGGTGCGGGCGCTGCGCCGCCAGTGGATGCGGCGGGGGTTGTCGCCCTCGCGATACTCGCGAACGCCGTAGAACTCCTCGTCGCCGCGCGACCAGCCCATTGAGCCGTCGGCGCCGGCGGATTCCAGTGCCCGCGTACCCGGCTTGACCTCGGCGCGCAGACGGCCGAGCTGGGGGAAGACGATCACTTCCTGGGCCTGCTCGATGCGCACCCACTTCACGAACAGATGAAACGGGAATCGCGTGGAGATGCGAAGCGAAGAGAAATTGAGACGGCCGCGCGTGGGCAGCGCAACCTGCGTGGAGACCGTGATCGAATCGCCGGGGGCAAGCGACGCCACGAACACCTCGGGCTTCGTCGCCGGCGATTTGCGGGGCAGGAATTCCTCAATGTGAAGATTGCGGGCGACGGCGAATCGACTGGTGTTTGTCAACGCATACCGAATGGTAAAGGGCTGGCCGGCGACGGCGGTCTCCGGAACAATTCGTCGAATCCGAAGGGCCGGCAGTGTTCGCCAGCAATAGAACAGATTGACGAGAATGCCGCCGAGGCTGAAACCGAAGATGACGAGCAGGAGGTTGACGTCGGCATCGATCGCGGCGAGCCCGATGAGCGTCACACCGATCATGAACCACATGCCGCCGAGCGTCGGCCGCAGTCCGACCGGCGTCAGGCGCCGCTTCCTTGAAAAAAATCCGAGCCGCCGTTTCATCTCATGAGCCCGATTCGCCCCCGCGCGGTACTTCGAGAATGTTCATTGACTAATTCGGCGCGGTCACGCTCTCCAGGATTTCGAGCAGAATCTGGTCCGACGAGGCGGTGTGGCCCTCGCGCAGGTAGGACTTCGTGACGATGCGATGCGCGAACACCGGCCGGGCGAGCTGCTTGAAATCGTCGGGTATCGTGTAGTCGCGTCCGTTGAGAAGCGCTGATGATCGCGCTGCCCGCAACAGCGCCAGCGCCCCGCGCGGCGAGACGCCGACTTCGATCGCATCATGACGCCGCGTCGCTTCGACGACATCCTGCAGGTAATCCATCAGCGCATCATCAACGCGCACCTGATCGACGACGGCCTGGATCGCCTGCACTTCCTTCGCGCCCATGACGGGTTGCAGCGACTCCAGAACGGTGCGATCGGGCTGTTCACGAAGGATCTGCCGCTCGTCCTCGCGCGACGGATAGCCGATGCGAATGCGCAGGATGAACCGGTCGAGCTGGTTCTCCGGCAGGAAATAGGTCCCCTCGAATTCGAACGGGTTCTGCGTGGCGATGACCATGAACGGCCGCTCGATGGCGACCGCCTTGCCCTCGACGCTGACCTGCGCCTCGTCCATCACTTCAAGCAGCGCCGACTGCGATCGCGGCGTGGTTCGATTGATTTCGTCGGCGAGCACGATGTTGGCGAAGATCGGGCCGTGCTTGAAAACGAACGCGCCCGTTTTCTCGTTGTACACGCTGACACCGAGGATGTCGGAGGGCAATAGGTCCGGCGTCATCTGCACGCGTGAGAACGAACAGTCGATGCTTTTCGCGACGGCCTTGGCGAGCACCGTCTTGCCGACGCCCGGTACGTCTTCGATGAGCACATGGCCGCGGGCAAAGAGACCGACGAGCAACTGCGTGATCGCCTCGGTCTTGCCGATGAACACGGATTCAATGTTGGCGCGAAGAATCTGCAGGCGCTCGAGCAATCCGGCGTGGTCTCTGGCGGTGATGGAGGTCATACGCTCTTCCGCGGCCGATTCGAAGGGATGCGAGATAGCCATCCAGCGACCGCGACGCCGGCCGTCAAGCGTCGGATCATGCGGGTTCAGGATTCAGGGGATCCATCCCCAACCCTGTCTTCCATTATACGGCGCTTCGCACCTCAACCCACCCCGCGGCGATGCGGTCGCCAGAGTTCGACCACGACCGCAAGGATTTGAAATCCAAACGCAAGCCCGAACACGCCGCCCGCCGCGGCAATGACGACCACAAACGGCTCGAACACGCGCGACAGCCACCATCCGGCGAAATCGAGTATCAAGACCACCATCGGCAGCGCCGTAATCAGCCCGTTCCAGCGCCGCGGCCACCGCACGGTCATGAACATCAGGCCGACGGCGAGCGTGAAGATCGGTATGGCGAGCATGTGCTGATGGCTGACGAGGATGAGCCGCTTGAGGGTGTACTGCGGCGGAGCCTCGATGAGATCGACCGAGCTCGAGGTGACCGTGGTCAGCAGCGGCTTCATCATCTCGTAGTCGACGGTCATCTCGTCGGGGCCGAACGGCGCCTCCTTCGCGATGTCCGAGTTCGTGCTCTGGGCGTGACAGCGCAGGCAGTTGAGAATCAGCGCCCGTCTCGGCGTCTTTCGCGACTCGCCGGCGTCGAGTTCGTCGGGCGGGGCGCCCTTTTTCAGCCAATTCTCCAGGATGGTGAAGTCGGCATCATCTTCGACATATTCGCGCATCGCCCCGCGAAGCATGGTGAGCGCGCGGGAGGGAATCTCGTCGCTCACGCGCTTCGAGATCGTCATGCCGGAATAGACGGCGCGAATGTCATCGACCGACATGCCGGGCTTGCCGTCCGCCATGTCGTGCGAATAGATGATGTTCGCGACGGCCACGAGATAGCCGAGGCCGACGATAAGCAGAAAGGCCGTGAGCATGACCCGCGCGCCGGCCGGGAGCGACCGCAGCGCGCCCTGCAGGGATCGTTGAGTTGATTCAGGCTGCATGCCTTCGACCTCCTTGTTGGCTCGCCGAGCGAATTGATGCGCTCGACGGTCGTGGCGCCGAAACGGCGAATCGATGGCGCCTTATGGGTTGCTTCTATGACGCCCGGGCGACCGCCGCTTCCATTTCAGCGGTCACGCGGCCAACCGCCTCCTCGAACGGCTCACGCAGCTTTGCGCCCGCAGCGCGTTCGTGGCCGCCTCCGCCGAAGTGGCACGCCACCGCGGCCACGTTCACATCGCGCTTGCTTCGAAAACTGACGCGCACCGGCTCATCGGCCGTCGCGGGTTCGACCAGCATGACGCTGGCGATCACACTCCCGACGCGATGGGATTCGTTGATGACTTCCTCGGTCATGCTCGAATTCGCCCCGCACCGCCGGAGCATCTCCTGGGTAATACGAATGACTGCCAGCCGGCCGTCTGAGCGCAACTCGAACGACGACGCCACCGCGCCGATCAGCCGGACCCGGGGCTCGGGCTCATTCAGATAGAGCCGCTCGTAGAGTTCGTTCGGCTTCACACCGGCCTTGATCAGTCTTGACGCGATCTCGAATACCCGCGCATCGGCATTTGAAAATCGGAACCAGCCCGTGTCCGTCGCCATCCCGGTGAAGAGCAGCGTCGCGGTCTCGGCATCGATCGGCCATCCCGCGGCGTCGCAAAGCTGGGCGATCATCTGGGCACAGGAACCCGCGGTCGAATCGAGGACGATCTCGTCGACGATCGAATCACGCGTCACATGGTGGTCGATCGCCAGCTTCGCGGCCGACGAGGCGTTGATGACGCTCGCCGCCTTGTCGAGCTGCGCAATCGCGCACGTGTCCACGATAACGATGAGGTCCATGCCATCGACAGCCAGGTGGGCCGCCGGCTCCGATTCCGCATGCCAGAGTTGAACGGCGCCGACGTCCGGCAGAAAGTCGTATCGCGGCGGCACGTGTTCATGCAGATAGACCGAGGCATCGCGGCCGATCGAGCGAACCGCGCGAAACAGCCCCAGCGCCGACCCAATGGCATCACCGTCGGCCCGGGCGTGGGTGGTAATCAGTACGCGACGGGCGCCGCTGATTCGCGCCGCCGCCTTCGAAAAATCGATCTCCTTCGGGCGCTCGCTCATGACGTCACCGCCTTTCGCTCTGCCAGAATTCTCCGCACCGCATCGACGTCGCTCTCAATCTGGCTCGTCAACGCCTCCCTGCTGTCGAACTTGCGTTGATCCCGCAGCCGCGCCAGAAGTTCAAGCCGAACGGGCAGGCCGTAGAAGTCGCCGGCGCTGTCGATGAGAAATGCTTCGATCGTCAGTGCATCGCCACCGAGCGTGGGACGTGTGCCGATGCTCACCGCGGCCATTCGCCGGGCGCCCTCGATCTCCGCGACGCCCGCGAAGACGCCCTCGCCGGGAATGAGCTGCGCTCCGACGTCCAAATTGATCGTCGGAAAGCCCATTGTCCGACCCGCCGCGGCGCCGGGAACCACCCGGCCCACCAGCGCGTACGATCGCCCCAGGCAGGCCGCCGCCTGCTCGACATCGGCCGCGCCCAGCAAGCGACGAACTGCCGTGCTCGACACCACGAGCGGCGCGGCCCCGGGCGTGTAATGAATCTGATACGGATCGACGACATGCACCTGGAACCCGCCCTTCGGCGAAAACTGGCGGAGCGTCTCCACATCGCCCTTTCGACCGCGGCCGAATCCGAAGTCCGGACCCTCGACGATATACGACGGATGAATCCGCTTGACCAGAATCTCCCGAACGAAGTCCTCGGCCGACAGCGACAAGAGCGGCCAGTCGGTCTCAAGCCGGACCACGACGTCGGCGCCGGCCGCAAACAGTTGCCTGGCTTTTTCCTCCCAGAGTGTGAGCCGTCGCGGGGCTTCGCCCGGCCGAAGCAGTTCGACCGGATGAGGCTCAAACGTCATTGCGATGACTGAAGCGCTGGAGACGTGAGCCAGGGCGCGGGCTGTGCGAAGGATGCGCTGGTGACCGAGATGAACGCCGTCGAAGTTCCCAACGGTCAGCACCGCGCCGCGGAACGAGGGATCGATCTCGGAAACACCGTTGAAGATTCGCATGGGGGAATCTTACTGGAAAAGCCGCTTCTCCGGTGAGTGGCTCCGCGGCACATTGATTCACGCCGGCGAGACCGCCCCGGCGTCGCCCTGCCACCCCTCGCGAGCGACACGACTGAACCATCCCGGCAGCCGAAGGGCGTTCAGCACCACCGTCAACGAACTGAGGATCATCGCGGCAGCGGCCCATTCCGGCGACAGCTTTCCAACGGCCGCCAGCGGGATCATCAGAACATTGTAAAAGAACGCCCAGAAGAGATTCTGGCGGATGATGCGCCCGGCGCCGCGCGCCAGTTGCACCGCGTCGGCCACCAGGTGCGGCGTCGATCCCACCAACTGGATGCCGGAGGCCTCGCCTGCCATCGACGCGCCGGCCGCGAACGCAATGCCGACATCGGCGGCGGCGAGCGCGGCGGCATCGTTCACGCCGTCGCCGACCATCGCGACGCGATGCACGCGATCGGGCGATGAGCAAAGCTCGCCGATCCGCCGCACTTTCATCTCCGGACTCGCCTCGGCGTTCACGGCATCCGGCGGCAGCCCAAGCGTGTCGGCGACGGCGGCCGCAGCCGATCGGCTGTCACCCGTGAGCATTTCGCTTCGCACGCCGAGCGTTGCGAGCCGTTCGATCGCCCGACGTGCCGACGGTCGAATGGCGTCCGCGATGCGAATGACCGCCGAGAGCTCTCCATCTATTCGGACACCCACGCGCGTTGCGGCATTTGACGGCGACGAGGATGCATCCTTCGACAGCGAGGCCTCGTCCAGTCGGCCGACGTCGACCCGCCGGCCATCGACGACGGCTGTCACACCTCGACCAGGCTCCACGTGAAAATCCGACGGCTCCGGAAGCGCGATGCCGCGCTTCTTCGCTTCGCGGACGATTGCGCCGGCGAGCGGATGCGTGGAGAACTGCTCGGCGCCGGCGGCGAAACGAAGGACCTCCGATTCGCTCGCGTCGGCGGTCAACTCGATGTCCTGAATGATCGGACGGCCGCTCGTGAGCGTGCCGGTCTTGTCCCAGACGACGACATCAATTCGCCCGGCTGCTTCCAACGTTTCCGCGTCGCGAACGAGAATGCCCCTGAGTGCGGCCAGCCCCGTCGCCACCGTGACCACGGTCGGCGTCGCAAGCCCCATCGCACAGGGACACGCAACCACGAGCACCGCCGCTGCCGCCCGGGCGGCATCCGACGCATGCGCCGCACCGCCGACCAGCAGCCAGCCGGCAAACGTGGCGAATGCAATCAGAATGACAATCGGCACGAAGACGCCGGCGACCCGATCGGCGGTGCGCTGGGCATTCGTTCTCGTTGACTGGGCCTTCTGAACGAGGTCGACGATTCTTCCCAGTGTGGATCGCTCCCCGGTGGACGCGGCGCGAACGACGATGCGCCCTTCGGTCACGAGCGAGCCGCCCTTCACGCTGTCGCCGACGGTGCGGCGGATCGGCATCGGCTCGCCGGTCATCAGGCTCTCGTCCACGGCGGCCTCACCGTCGATGATTTCGCCGTCGACCGGGATCGGCTCGAGCGGTGGGACCGCGATCTCATCGCCGACTGCGATCCGGTCGACCGGCGTCGACACCCAGGCATCGTCCCGGCGGACCAGCGCCGATGTCGGCGATCGGCGGGCGAGCGCCGACATCGCGGCGGCGGCGCGAACCTTTGCGCGGCTTTCGAGGTAGCGCCCGACGCAGATGAACGCCAGGATCATGGCGGCGGCATCGAGATGAATAAATGACGCATCCTTCGCGACGAAGATGCCCCAGAGGCTGCTCGTGAATGCCGCCAGCACGCCCATCGTAACGAGCAGGTCCATGTTTCCGGCGCGGTGAATCATCGCCCGCAGGCCGCCGACGAGAATCGGCGCCGCGCCGGGACTGAGCGACATCATGACCAGGAGGATGATCTGCATGAGCCGCGCCGTGATCTGTTTCTCGAACGCGTGGCCCCAGAACATGTGCATGAAATGATCCAGCAACATGATCGGCAGCGCGAGGCCGACGGCCTGAATCATCCCCTGCCGGTGCCGGCGAATCGTTTCCTTCGACTCGGCATCGCTCGCATAGCGATCGAGGAGTTGCCGTCCGCCTGCGACGACTTCGGCGTCGTAACCGGCATCGCGAACGGCCTTCAGCACGTCAGCATTTGGTATCGCATCGTCATTGAGGCGAAGCGTCGCCGATTCGGACAGCAGATCGACGACGGGCTCGATCGCGCCTGGAACGGCCGCAAGAACCTGCTCGACCCGCCGCGCACAGCCTCCGCAGGTCATTCCGTGAATTCGTAGGTGTAATTGTTTTGACACTTCTGTCTTGTCCCCGGGTCATGACCTCGGCACCGGCAAGCCGCACCAGATCTTACGCTGTACGTGCGCCGCCAACGCAAGGCCCTCGGAATTGCTGATGGGCCACGCCGGCCCATCCTCGATCGTCATTGGAACTTTGAATTCGACGCAGGACGCACGCTCGAATCCGGCCTGGCTCTCTTCTTTCTCCACTGTTCGTTCAAGTGTTTCCATGCTCACCTGCTCCCGCGTCCTGCGCCGCGGCCCGGATTCTAGCACTCTTCCCGCGGGTGGAGCCGGACCGCCCGCGGCTCGGGCCGATATGACTTGACGGCGGAGGCGCTACGGGACAGTGCGGCCGGGCGGGAGGTCGACCGGCGGTCTAGAATCCGTGTTTGCGCGCGGCAGCAGCTTAAACCACGAAGGCCTCGTGGCAGAGCGCCTCCAGCATGTTTTCGAGGAAATCGACGGTGTTGACGGCCGTCAGAAGATCGACCTGCTTTGACTTGTCATGGGCCAGCGCGGGGCGCGCCCGCCCGGCTTCCTTGCCGTCCGGGGTGACTTGGAGCTCCATCCGGGTCTTCATGAACAGGCCCGGCCAGATGAAACTGCCGAGCGCCACCGCCGCCGGGAGAAAGATTTTCCCATAGACCGGCTCACCGTCATATTCCACGGCGTGCTCGAGCAATTTCGCGGGAAGCTGGCCGGTGCGATAGCCGCTGGCGGCGAGATGGGCCACGTGCGACTGATCGAGACACACGAGCGACGTGACATCCAGCGGCACGACGGTGATCGGCAGACCCGACGACAGCACGCGCGAGGCGGCGACCGGATCGCGATGAAAGTTGAACTCGATGTGTTCGGACACGTTGCCGCGCGTCCACACCACGCCGCCGGCGATGACGAGGCGTTGAATCTTCTTCATCAGCTCCGGTGCGCCTTCGATCACGGCGGCGATGTTGGTCAAGGGGCCGAGCGCGAAGATGACGGCCTCGTCGCCGGCTTTCTTCAAGAAGCTCTCGTAAACGGATTCAAAGTGTTCGGGAGCGATCGAGGCGGGAACGGGCTGGTTCCAGTTGCCCAGGCCGTCGTTGCCGTACACCTCTCGGCGGTCTCGCAGGCCGGCGCCGGATTGTTCGAGGCCGAGACCGACCCCGGGCATCACCGGCGGCTTCAGTTCGGAAAGGAATCGCGAGACGTTTGAGACAGCCTGATTGAGCGGAACGCAGCCGGCGACGCCGACCACGGCACGAACGTCCAGTGCCTCAGTGGCAAGCGCCAGCGAAACCGCGACCGCACCATCCACACCCATGTCGGTATCGATCAGGACGGGGGTCGCCATGGAATCACCTCTGATGTTCGGCTTTCTCGTTTCGCGAGACGCCGGCGGCGCGTCTGAAGCGCATCGTCGTTCGCGTCAACGACAACCTGCCCGCATTATCCAACCCTGCGGCGGGAGGGTCAACGAATTTAGGTCGCTGACGCAATTTCGCGCCTAATATGACGGCCCGTCATCCACGATATGACGATGCCTGCGAGCACCTGAAGCAGAAGCGCCATTCATCCTCAGAACCGCCCCGTCCCCGGAGCGGTGGCGACTGATGCAGGACGCATTTGACGCGAATCAATACGAGGGCCGCGTCAGGATCGTTTGCCACCGGGCTGAGACAGCCCGGCTCCGAGGGGCGCGATCGAGATCGTCGGCGTCGCCATGGCGGCCGACGCGATGAAAAAAGCGGTTCCGCTTACAATGACCGCGGAATCGAGAACTCATGATGTCCGAACAGGGTTTTGAACAGTATATCGCCGCACTGAACGCCCGGCGCGATCTTTCGGCCGACGAGGCCGCGAACGCGATCGACACGATCATCTCCGGCGGTGTCGACGACGCTCGCATCGAGCAGTTTCTTCGCGCCATGATGGCCAAGGGCGAATCGATTGAAGAACTCGTCGGCGGCGCGACCGCCATGCGGCGCCATGTCACCCGGATCGAATGCCTTCATCCCTCAGCCATCGACACCTGCGGCACCGGCGGAGACGGCATCAGCACGTTCAATGTCTCGACCGCCGCGGCCATTGTGGCGGCCGGCGCGGGGGCCGTCGTCGCCAAGCACGGAAATCGTACGAACACGCGGCGAAGCGGATCGGCCGAAGTGCTGACCGCGCTCGGTGTCAACATCGAGGCCCCGCCCGAGGTGGTGGCCGCGTGCGTGAATCGGATCGGCGTCGGCTTCCTCTTCGCGGCCAGGCTGCACCCGGCGATGGCGAAGGTCGTTCACATCCGACGAAAGATCGGCAAGCCCACCATTTTCAACCTGCTCGGGCCGCTCACCAATCCGGCATTCGTCAAACGTCAGATCATCGGCGTGCCGCGGCACGACCTCGTGGGGCGAATAGCGGGGGCGCTGGCCCGGCTGGGGGCGACGCACGCGCTCGTCGTTCACGGCGATGATGGGCTTTGTGACTTCACGGTGACCGCGGCCAGCAAATACGCCGAAGTTCGCGACGGCGGCATCGAGGAGCGTGAACTACAGCCGGAGGCGGTCGGCTTCAGGCGGGCGACGCTGGATGACTTGAAGATCGACTCCCCCGAGCGGAGTGCCGAGGTGATCCGCGCGGTCCTGGCCGGCGATCGCGGTCCGCCGCGGGACCATACGCTGCTGAACGCGGCGGCCGCACTGGTGGTGGCCGGTGTCTCACCCGATTTTCAGTCCGGCGTCACGGCTGCGACCGGGGCTATCGACACCGGCAGAGCCCATGAAACCCTGCAACGGCTGGTGGAGCTGACCGCCGCCGGCGCGACCGACGCCTGAACGACCGCGGGTCATGCGTATGATGGTGCTCGTGGTTTGCCAAGCGGCGCCAGGCTCCTGACGAAAGAGTTGAAAGGATTGGTCCACTCGTGATTCGATATCGCTGCGACAGTTGTCGAACGGACCTGGCCCATGACGGCTCCAACCATTTCATTGTGCGGATCGAGGCGTTCGCGGCCGCCGGCAAGCTGGAGTTCACCAAGGAGGATCTGGAGCGCGACCACCGCACGGAGATGCGGAAGGTCATTCGGCAGCTCGCCACCCAGTCGCCCGATGAGATTGAGGATCAGGTCTATCGGGCGCTTCGATTCGACCTCTGCCCGGACTGCCATCGGGAGTTCCTCGGTTCTCCACTGGCGGGGATTACGGGGTCCCGATAATCCTCACTGGCTCGATGAATGCACCCGCGAAACCGGCGGGAATTGACCGGACGGTGCCTCCGCTTTTTCCTGAGGGTGCCGCGGGGGCCCTGTGATTCGCTTGATCGGGGGCGGACGCGGTATAATATTGATGTAGAGGGGATTTGCGCCCAGCCGACCCACCCTCTGGGGCTTCCATCGAGATCATTACGATCAGCATGAGCGATTCGACCAATCCATCCCCGCCGCCGAATGAGCGCGATTCAATCACCGCGAGATGGCTGCGCATTCTCGGCTCGGCGGTTCTGCTGCTGATTCTCTTCGTGAGCGCGCTCGAGATCTACGGAAGGACGGGCAAATCCGAAAGCATTACGGTCTTCCCGCTCCTGGAACTGACGCGCTTTGCCCGGGATCTTGCCACGGGACTGGCGTTCGGCGGGCTTCTCGTCGGATTGGCGGCGCTGCTCGTGGTCCTGCGAGACCTGCATCGCTCATTCACGCGGATGGAGCGGTTTCAGTACGAACAGAAGGAGCCGCCGGTCACACCGCCTGATGCGGAGCGATCCGCACGCAGCGTTGCCGGCAAGAGCGACGGTGAGCCGGATGGCATGCCGCCTGCGCCATGGCGTGAAGTCGTCGGCCTGCTCGCCGACCTGCGTGACAACTCCCTCCTGACGGAGTCAGAGCGCCGTGACAAGCGCGTCCGAGTGGCCGAAGAGGAGTTCCAGGACGCTTCGACGCGCATCCACGCGATGATGAAGGAGGGCGACTTCGTCCACGCCCGCGAACTGGCCGACTACCTGGCTCGTCGGCACCCCGCCGACAAGCGGTCGTCGCAATTGATGGACGAGGTTGAACACGCCCGGGAGCGGCATGAATCCGAGGATGTTCGCGCCTGCACCCGCCAGGTCGAGGACCTGATCAGCATTTCCGCCTGGGGTCGCGCCCGCGATCTCGCCCAGCAGCTTCAGCAGCGCCACCCCGACTCGCCCGATGCAAGAAAGCTCCTGCTCAAGATCGAAACCGAGCACCGCGTCTTCGAGGAAGAGCAGATGCGGCGCATGAATGCCGAGGTTCAGCGCTTTGTCACCCGCCGCCGATGGGAGGAGGCGCTGGCCGTGGCGCGGGCGTTTATCGAGCGGTTTCCCGGCTGTGAGGAGTCGGAATCGCTTCGCATGCAGCTTCCCACGCTGGAGGCCAACGCTGAAATCGAGGTTCGGCAGCAGTTCGAAGCAAGGATCATGGAATTCGTTCGACACGGACGCTATCTCGAGGCCGTCGAACTCTCGCGCAAGGTCATCGACCAGTATCCCGACTCTCCGCAGGCCGAGGTGCTTCGCTCTCAGCTTGAACGGCTGGAAGAGCTTGCCGAAAATCCTTCGGCAACGCCGGCGCGCGTGCGAATTGACTGATCGACTCGCCGCGCGAGTCGTTATAATCCCGCCATGAGCAAGGACGCTCCCACGTCGCAGACGCCTCACCACTACGAACGCATCGCCTTCGTCTCGACCGGTCGCGCCGATGCCGGAATCTATGAACCCGTGCTGCGCGCGTTCGCCGCGCAGCGCGAACAATCACAGCAATCGCTCTTTCTGCTGGCCGGCGGAACGCACAACGCCGCTCAATTCGGAATGACCGTCGAATCCCTGCCCGCCATCGCCGGCGTGGAGATCATCCCGGTGAATCACCACGTCGATGGCGACGCACCGACCCAGGTCGCCGCGTCGGCCGGGCGCGCGGTGGAGGCATTTTCAAGCGCTTACGATCGATGCCGGCCGGACATGGTGTTCGTGCTGGGCGATCGAACCGAAATGCTGGCCGCCGCACTGGCCGCGACGATTCATCGCCTGCCGATCGCCCACCTGCACGGCGGCGAGTCGACGGCCGGCGCCTATGACGATGCCTGCCGCCATGCCGTCACGAAGCTGGCACATGTTCACTTCGCCGCCGCCGAGCCGTACGCGAAGCGCATTCGAACGATGAATGAAGAACCGTGGCGCGTTCACGTCGTCGGCGCGCCGGCGCTCGACCGGCTTGCTTCGTTCACACCGCTCGCACCAGAGCAGATTCATGAGCGAACCGGCCTCGACTTTCGGGAACCAACGATCGTCGTCGTCTTTCATCCCGAGACGCTCTC
>CALLKH010000457.1 GCA_938008425.1 uncultured Planctomycetaceae bacterium
GACGAGGACCGCGAAGATGTCCTTCAGAAGCGAGTAGATGTTCCCGAGGGCGGTGCCGTGGTCGAAGAGCCAGAATCCAAAGAGGCTGTCCTGTGATTCGGGAAGAATGCCGGTGAAGCCGCGGGCGAAAAGAATGAGCGATCGCAGCAGCAGGACGATGAATCCGGCGAAGATGACCTTGTGTGCGATGCCGGCCCACTTGTAGCGCGGCATGCGCTTCTGGACAAAGGCGTATTCGAAGGTGCGCTTGAGCCGTTCGCCGATGTTGTCGAGGCGGTTCTCATCGGGGCCGAGGCGCATCAGCCGCCAGCGATGGTACATCTGCACGCCGAAGTAACCCCAGGCGCCGACGAGGAGAAGCGTGATGAGAAGTGCGCTCATTCGACTGCCTCTTGTACGATTTCAAACAAAGGAAGCCGACGAAGGCTCATCCGTCGGCTTCGCGGTTTCAGAAAATGCAGTGGAGCATGGCGAACCGTGAAGTGCGTTGGCCGCTCCCTAGCCGCGTGCCTTCTTGACTTCTTCCGTCAACGCAGGCACCACCTTGAACAGATCGCCGACGATTCCGATGTCAGCAACCTTGAAGATCGGCGCCTCGGCATCGGTATTGATCGCCACGATCCGCCGGCTTCCGCGCATGCCAGCCAGGTGCTGAATCGCGCCGCTGATTCCGCAGGCGATATAGAGGTTCGGCGTGACGGTCTTTCCCGTCAGGCCGACCTGGCGGGAATGCGGTTGATAGCCCGCGTCGCAGGCGGCGCGGCTTGCGCCGACGGCGCCGTCGAGGGCGTGGGCCAGGTCGTACAGAATCTTGAATCCGTCCGAACTCTTCAGGCTGCGGCCGCCGGATACGACAATCGATGCCTCGGTCACGTCCTTCTCATCGCCGCCGGTGCGGACGATTTCTTTCGTGATGCTACGGGCGTCGCCGGGATCGGCCGAAAACGCGACGGTCGTCTTCTCGGCCGATCCGCCGCCAGCGGGGGCGGGAAACGTGTTCGGCCGAACCGTCGCCATCTGAATGCGAGCCGGGTTGAAGTGGACCGTGTTGTAGGCCTTGCCGTTGAAGATCGGCCGTTTGACGCGAAGCGCGCCGCTGTCGTCGAGATCGAACTCGGTGCAGTCGGTGGCGAGTCCGGCGTTCACGCGAATGGCCACGCGCGGGGCAAGGTCGCGGCCCATGAAAGATGCGGCGAGCAGCACGATCTGCGGATCGGCCTGCTTCACAACTTCCGCCGTCGCACGCGCGTAAGTGAGTGCGTTGTATCGCGCCAACGGCTCGGCATCGACCACATAGACGACCGCCGCGCCGGCTGCAGCAACTGCATCGGCGACCTGGCCGATCCCATGGCCGATGACAACTGCAAGAACGCGGCCTCCTGTCTTCCCCGCCAACTCGGCAGCGGCGGAGATGGACTGCATTCCGGCCGGGAGCACGACGCCGTCTCGCTGTTCGACGAAAACAAGGATGTCCTTGGTCATCGTTTCCTCACTGAAGTTCGTCAAAATGCGTGCGAATTCATCTGCTTCGCGGGCGCCACCCTCGGCGCACCTGCTGAACGGGCTAGCTTAGCATAGGGGGTGAAATCCCGCCAACGGCATCCGTTGGCGATCGTGCGTCCGACGGAGATGCGCCAGTCTCCTGCCGTGCGATGGAGCGGACCGAAAGCCGGGGGCAGAACCGTGGGCGCAGTGCATCCGCGAAGGTGTGAAATACCTGGTGGCCGACACGCCTGCGCGGCGTTTAGTAAAATACCGTGACGAGAAGGTGCGGTTCCTTGGATTTTCCCTCGAATACGCCCACGGTAGACGTGCATGACTTGATAAAGAGCTCCGGATGGCTGTCGAGCCACTCGTTGATAATGTCGTCCATGTGGGTGAGCCCGGCGTCGGTGAGCTTTCCGTGGAAAGTCCGACAGCGCGTGGCGGGCTCGCTGGGGGCGGAGATGGGGCGTTTGAATTCAGTATCCTTGTGGTGGCCGCCGAGGGTGCTCCCCTCTGCGAAGCTTCGGATCATCGTACGCGGATCCGAGGGATTGGACCGGGGGGTGTCCACGAGTGTCAAGACTTCGTCATCGCCGGTCTGCTTTTTCTCAGGGGGAAACCAGACGGAGCCCTGGTTCGAGCCGACGCCGACGGCCGGCGCGGCGGTGCTTTCCTGGGCGTGGGTATCGGCCTTCTCGTGTGTGTTCGCACCGGCCTGGGCGGCGCGGGCCTTCAGCAGTTCCTCGCGCTTGCGGGCGATGCAGGCGGGACAGAGGAGTACGCCGCCGACAAGTCCGGCCTGGTGCGCGATGATCTGATTGGCGTGGATGTCCGCGTTACAGCCTTCGCATTTTTTCGTGACGACTTCCGACATGATTCTGCCTCCGATCGAGGCTGCCTGGAGGGCCCGGTTGGCGCCCTGGATGACAGCCTTTGCCTGCCGCGATGGTCCGGAAGACGTCGAGGAGAACCCTCGGAACGCGGCGGAATTCGAATTGGCGACTTGCCCCAGTATAACGCCTTTTGCGAAGGCGATTCAAATGCGGCGATCGTGAGAACTGCGCGAGATTCCGCCGCCTATTGCGGAATTGCGGCCATCGCCGCTCGAATTGCGAGGATTCCCATGCACATGGCCGCGCTGACGCCGAACACCACGCCGACAATCGCCCTTGGGCGCGAGGGCTGCTGCGTCGTCAGCAGGGGCAGGACTGCGGCGACAAGAAACGCGCTGGCAGCGGCCAGTCCGTTTTGCCAGCCGATGCAGTCGAACAGCGCGATTGCCGCCAGGACCCCGATGGGCGTATATCGATGGTATCGATGCACAAGCGCAACTCGACGACCGGAATACATGAGCGTACCGAGAATCGCGGCCGCGGTAATCAGCGATTGATATCCCTCGTAGCCTCTGGACTGTTTCAGCGAAAAGAAATGATAGATGCCGGTCAACCACGAAAAGGTCCAGATCAGGTTGCGTGCGATGATGAATCGCTTGGCCGCGAGATCGTCGAAGACGGTTCGTTCCCGGTTGACCGACTTGAGATCGGGCAGAATGCCGGAAGTGTCGGAAAATGCCGCGGACTGTGAAACGATCTCTCCGCCAATGGCGGCCTTTAGATCGAGACGAAGCCGAAACTCACCGACCTTGACGGATTCAGTCGGTCGCAGACGCCCCCGGGCGAT
>CALLKH010000458.1 GCA_938008425.1 uncultured Planctomycetaceae bacterium
CATCGGCCGGTTGCATGGAAACGTAAGTCCAAGCCTTTCGACCGATGAGTCCCATGGCGCCACCAAAGTGCAGGCGCCCGGTTTCCCTCGGCGTCACTCGGCGTCGTGAATCAGACTTCCGGCTCAGTCCACGGCAGACCGAGTGAAGGGCAGCGAATCCGCCAGAGGGCGGATTCGTTGCTTTCTTGCGCGGCCGATCGCCCTTGAGGCCGGGTCCCGCGACGCTCCCTCCGCCCACGCATTCGGAAAGGCCCCCGCGGATTGACGACGCTCTCGATCAGGGCTGTAATGCGCGGTTCAATCTTCGCGGCCGGCGGCTGTGCCCGTTCCACCGGGTGGCCTGCCGAACGCGCCGGGGCGTAGCTCAGTCTGGTTAGAGCGCCTGGTTTGGGACCAGGAGGCCGTAGGTTCGAATCCTATCGCCCCGAGTTTTTGCTCTTTGAGAAATGCGATCTGGTGGCGCCCGACGTGCCGCAAGTCCATTGATTGACGAACGCCCACCACCGAGCTTCACAGGCCGCGGGGAAAAAAGCGGGCTGATGGTTCGCGAATTGAGACGGAGTACGTCAACTAAGTTCGACACGGTTCGCATCGATATTGGCACGAGGATGGGGCCTGTCTGCGCATTGCAACTTCATTTGAAGCCCGCGGGAAGACTCTGCCGCTCCGAGAGTGGCAACGCCGGAATTGGGGCGTGTTGAATCAAGCTTCTCGCTTTAGCGCACGTTACGGCAGGCCGCCTCATGGCGTGCCGCGAACGGCTCGCGTCTTCAACGTGGCCAGCCCCCCGTCAATGCCGAGGACCTGGCCGGTGACCCAACGGCTGGCGGGATTCAGGAGCCAGCAGATCGGTTCGGCGAAATCCTCCGGCCGGCCGACCCGCGCGAGCGGATGCATTGAGAGCGAGGCGTTCAACGCAGTTTCGCTGGATGTGATGCGCGCGGTCATCGGCGTCTCAACGAGGCCGGGGGCCACGGCGTTCACGCGAATGTCGTGAGCGGCGTAGGTGGCGGCCGCCGATCGCATCAGGCCGATCACGCCAGCCTTTGCAGCCGCGATGGCTTCGTGGTTCGCGAGCCCGATCTGTGCCGCGGCGGAGCTCATCAAAACGATCGAGCCGCCGGACTCACGCATGACACCAAATGCAGCTCGAACCGCAGCGAATGCGGAGACGAGGTTCACCGCGAGAACCTGCTGTAACTCGGCCGCGGTCGTCAGATGAGCAGGCTTCAGTAGAATCGAGCCGGCGCAATTGAGAACGCCGTCCAGCCTTCCGCCCCAGGCCACCGCCTCGCGCAGGCAATGATCGACTTCGTCAAAGCTGGTGGCATCGGCCTGAATGACTTTTCCCTTCACTTCATTGGCAAGCGACTGGAGCTTCTGGGGATCCCGACCCGCCAGGACCAGCCTCGCTCCGCCCGCGGCAAGCCGTCGCGCGACGCAGGCGCCGATTGCGCTTCCGGCGCCGATGATGACCTGTACGGATCCTTGGATTGAATCATTAACCACATCATTCATGCGACTTCCCTCCCGTTCGGGCGAAATCTTCCAATCTCTCGGCAGCCGGGTTCACGTCCCGGACTCGATCGTAATTCTCCTGATGCACTTTTCCGCCAGTCTGAAGAGATGCTTCCGCCTCGCCGAATCGATTCGGTCCAGGGTGCCGACCATCTGGGCCATTCGCGCCTGCCCGCGAAAAAACGCCCGGTGCTTGTCGATGAACCGCCAGTAAAGCCCGTCCATCTCATCACACCACGCATCAGACTCGTTCCCACTCGTGCCGCCGGGCTTGGGGCGCGCATAGTCGCTCATCTTGAGAATGTAATTGCTTCCGCAGATGTAGGGTTTGGTCGAGAATATGCCGCCGTCCGAGAAGATCCCCATGCCGTAGACGTTGGGAACCATCACCCAGTCCGAACTATCGACAAAGAGCTCCATGAACCAGCGATAGGCCTCGCGCGGGTCGATCTCGCAGAGTGTCATGAGGTTGCCGGCGATCATCAGCCGCTCGATGTGATGGGTCCATCCGAGTCGAAGCGCCTTGTCGATGACGTCGTCAAGCGGCTTCAGGCCGGTCGTGCCGTTGAACCAGCATGGACGGAGCCTGCGTGAATGCCCGAAGAAGTTCTCGGATTCCTGCCTCTCTGAATAGTGCTGGTAGATGCCGCGGACGAACTCGCGCCAGCCGATGACCTGCCGGACGAAGCCTTCCAGTGAGTTCAAGGGAACCCGGTTCTCCCGTGTGTGCTTCAGAGTCCTATCCAGAATCTCGCGCGGGGTCACGAGCCCCATGTTCAGGGCCGGCGAGAGCACCGAGTGAAACAGCACTGAATCGCGCGTCGACAGCGCATCCTCGTAGGGGCCGAACAGTTCGAAACGCTCATCCAGGAATCGACGGAATCCGTCCAGGGTCTGGCGGCGGGACGTGGGCAACCACCAGTCCTCTTCGGAGACCGCACCCGGATGATCCGCGAACCGGCGCTCGACGATCGGAATCACGTCACGAACATGGCGGTCCGGTCTGGCCCACCGCGCGGGCGGCAGCGACTGGGCGCGGGGAAGCGCGCGGCGATTCTCGTCATCGAACGACCAGCGTCCGCCCTCGGGATCGCCATCCGGCGTCATGAGCACGTTCAGCCGCTTGCGCTGCCATTGGTAGAACGTCGCCATGTGGGGCCGGCGGTCCTGGAGCCACTCCGCAAACTCATTTCGACCGGTCAGGAACATCGGACTGGGACGGAACGTCAACGTCAGATCGTGTGCTGCGGCAAAGTCTCGCATCCGGGTCTCAAAAAACTTGTCCTCAATCTCCCACATCACAAGGTGTTCCACCTTGCGGGACCTGACCTGTCGCTCAAGTTTCGATTCGTATTCGCCGCCTATCTCGTCCTCCGTTTCAGACAGGCATTCGTAATGAACCGCCATTCCCCTGGCCTGCAACTCATCGCGATAGGCGCGCATGGCCGCCAGGAACATCGCGATTTTCTGCTTATGGTGTCGGACGTACGTGCACAGGCCGGCGTCTTCCGCCATGAAGAACCTGCATTTGCGATCGTCGCCGAGGAGCCGTGGTGGAAAGAGCTGGTTCCCGAGAACAACGAAGAGCGACTTGCTCGGATCAACAGACATGTGTCACATCCTCGG
Source organism: uncultured Planctomycetaceae bacterium (assembly GCA_938008425.1). Classification (GTDB taxonomy): domain Bacteria; phylum Planctomycetota; class Phycisphaerae; order UBA1845; family UTPLA1; genus JADJRI01. The sequence continues at coordinate 3,145 of CALLKH010000458.1, forward strand.
GTACGGGGTCGCGGCGATCGGACGGTTGACGCAGGTTGTCATAAGTTCGGCATCATGACCCATGGGTCGGGGCGGCCGCTCTTGCAATGCACCGCCCGTGCCTGAAAACTGAGGCGGGGACACGAACGTACCAGCGCCATTCGCGCCGCCTGGCAACATTCGAATGGGGCGTGAACTTTCTGCTCGATCGGGCGGATTCACCAGGATTGATCCTCCAGTCCCGTCCTCCGCCTGACCGCGTACCAGGCTCTCAAAGGGCCCCCGTCGATGCTGCGCAGAGCCCCGCATCTGAATTGGTGCTATCCCGGACTTCCCAGCGCCGCCTCGATTGCGCTGATGACGGCCGGATCGTCCGGGCGGGTCCGGGGCTCAAATCGACCGATCACCTTCCCGGTGCGATCCAGAAGAAACTTCGTGAAGTTCCATTTGATTTCGCCACCGAATGCGGGATTCGCGGTCTTTGAAGTCAGCCATCGATAGAGATCACACTGTTTGCGCCCCTTCACGGAGACCTTGGCGAACATGTCAAAGGTAACGCCGTAGGTCGTCGAGCAGAACCGCATGATCCTGTCATTGGTGCCGGGCTCCTGCCACAGGAAGTTATTGGCGGGAAACCCGAGGATGGCGAGTCCGTCCGCGGCGTATCGTTCATGCAGGCGCTGAAGGTCTCCGTATTGATTGGTAAACCCGCACTTCGACGCCACGTTGACGATCATGACGACCTTGCCGCGGTACCGGCTCATCAAGACGTCGTTCCCCTTCATGTCCTGGACCGTTAGGTCCAACGGCGTTGCAGCTTTCTCGACCACCACTGGGTGTTCCTTTCCGTTCCGCCCCGGTTCCGGAGCCGACTCATGACGCCCTTCATCCGGCGCGCGCTGCCCCGATACCGAGGCGCATCCCGTGATGAAGATCGTCAAGGCCGCCAGGCAGGCATTGATGCTCATGTTTTCTGGTCACCCTCATCGGCGCCGCTCGACTTCGCGAGCAATTCGTGGCGAGACCGATCAGGAGTCGCCGACTGTGTTCCAGTCTCTTCGAACTCCGGGCGGATGCTCACCGGGCGTGAACACTTCGACCAGGGTTCCGGCTTTCACGCTGCGCTTCAGCAGATATGCGAGCGAAACCAGGTGTCCAAGGCACAGCAGTGCCAGGACCCAGGCCAGCCATGTTCCCCAACTGCGCTCGCACACCCTCATCCACACCGCGACGACAAACGCTCCCGCATAGACGTCCAGCAGGGTGACGAGTCCCCAGCGATCCCCCGCAAGGTGGCGCAGGCCATCAACAACGTTTGAAGCAACCGACGCCCACATGATGCCGGCAAGGAGCGCTGCGGCCAGGAATCCGCCGAGAATCCGCACGACTGTGATCGAACGGCCTGATTGTTGATCGGTTGGCGGTGTCAAGGTCAATTCCTCCCGCGGAGAATGTCGCCGGAACCAACCGGAGTTCACCCGCCGATTGCCTGGGCCGGTTCCATCTCATTGCAGCCTTCCCTCTTTTGAAACAGGTAGTGGGACACCCACCATTCATTGCCACGCCTGTAACCAAACAGTTCGGCACAAGCCATGAAGAAAACCCGCCAGCGGTGATACCACCGGTGCCTCTCCCGCGGCCCGTAAACACGGCCGAGGATTTCCAGCGCCTCGGTGCGATGAGCGTCGAGATTTCCGAGCCAGGCGTTCGCCGTCTTCTGGTAATGAACGCCGCTTTGCCGCCAGTGCTCCTCCAGGAGTAGATCACGCTGGAAGTGGAAGAGCAGGTCATCCGCCGGCATGATGCCGCCGGTGAAGAAATGACGTCCCATCCAGTTCGCGGGGCCCTCCGTTTCAAACAAATACGTCGCCCGGCCGTGAACGAAGACATGCACGAAGAGCCGGCCGCCGGGCTTCAGCCAGCCCGAGATGCGCCGCATCAACTCTTCATGGTTGCGCATGTGCTCAAACATCTCCACGGATACCACGCGATCGTAACGATCCTGCGGCGAAAACTCGTTCATATCCGCTGTCACAATCTTGACATTCGAAAGGCCGCGGCGCTCGCACTCGTACTCGATGAACCGGCGCTGTGAGCCGGAGTTGGACACCGCGGTGATGCGGCTCTGCGGATATCTCGCCGCCATCCACAATGTCAGCGATCCCCAGCCGCAGCCGAGTTCGAGGATCTCCTGGCCGTTGTCCAGCGCGGCATGATCGCAGGTGACATGCAACGAGGCCTCTTCCGCCTCTTCCAGCGTGTGAACGCCGGCCGGCCAGTAGCAGCCGCTGTACTTGAGGTGACGGCCGAGAACGAGCCTGAAAAACTCCGCCGGTACTTCGTAATGCTGTTCGTTGGCGGCATCGGTGTGCAGGGCAACCGGTCCCTTTTTCATCTCCGACATCAGACTCCGAAACCGCTCCTGCCGCGCGGCGGCGCCGAGGCGCTCGCGCTCCTTCAGCCCGCTGCGCACGAGGGCCCGGATGCCGCAGCGGACAAGGGTGTCGGGGACGCGGCCGCGTTCGACATACTCCAGTGCCGTCTCCAAACCTGGAAGTCTCATGTCGTGTGTTCCTTTGGAAACCAGGGGAAGAAAACACTGGTCGAGCGCTGATACGCGCGATAGCGATCGCCCCGGCTCTGCAAGGCCCGCGTCTCGGTCGGTGGAACGCCGGTTACCTTCAGAAGGAAGAGCAGCATCAATGCCGGACCCAGCAGGGTCAGCCAGGCCCAGGACCCCGTGCCGATCGCCAGCAGCGGGTAGGTAAACCAGTGAATCCACTCGAAAAAGTAATTCGGATGGCGCGAGTAATGCCACAGACCCTCACGGCACACCTCGCCACGATTGGACGGATCCCTGCGAAAGCGAGCCAGCTGCCGGTCAGCCAGCGACTCGCCGAAGATCGACAGTGCGAAGACGCCGACCGCCGCCGCATCGGTCAGGCCGAGCGGCGCCGAGTTGTGCATCGCGACATACTGCGGGAGGGCGAAGAGCACGACCCAGGTCGCCTGCAGCAGGAAGAACATGAGCAGAACGGGCTGCTGACGCGGGCCGGCCCATTCGCGCAAGTTTCGATAACGACCATCCTCCGGTTCGCCGGCGACCCGCCTCGCGAGGTGCACACCGAGGCGCAGGGACCACGCGGCGGTCATGGCCGCCACAATCACGCGTCGAATCTGCTCGCCGGGCGTGACAAGTGCCAGGACCACAACCAGCGCGCCGATGCCGAACGTCCATCCGACGTCAACAATGCCGGCGTTCCGTGTCCGCAGCTGGACCAGCCAGAGAATCAGCATCAGGACGACCGACGCGATGACGCCGCCCCCGAGGTGGATCAGCCAGTCGCTCATGTCGCACCTCCGGCACTGGTTTGCAGCGCGCCGGGCTGAGGGCGTCGACGCGCGGCCCGGGCTCCGATGTACATCAGGGCCGGCAGCGTTGCTCCCCACAGCACGGCCAGCACGATCACGCTCATCTCGGGCCTGGGCATTGCCACGATGTTCAGGGCCGCACCGGCTCCATACGAAATCGGTCCGCTCGCGGCTCCGACCAGCATCGCGACGAGGTATCGATCACGCATCCACGAGAGGCTCAGGTTGAGCGTCGTCGCGAATGCGAGCCACATGGCGAGGATCCAGAGCGGCGCCGGAAGGATCGGCTGCATCGGATTGTTGAACTCAAGGGCGCCGACCAGCGTCGCGACGTTATCCGCGGCGTAACCCAGTGCCGCGGCAGCGGGAATGAACCAGGTCTCAAACCGTCGAAGCGGGGAAATGAAGAGGTGGGTCGCAACGAAAATCGCCGTCACCGTCAGGCCGATCCATGGCATGCCACCGCGCGCCGAGAGAACGCAGGCCCACCAGGCGATCTGAAAGCCCACGAGGTTGAGGACGATTCGTTTCAAGCCAGTCCCTCCCGGCTGAGGATTCCCAGCGGCGGAGTGCCCCGATAGTTCGGTTTGACCATGAGCATCTGAACTGCACCAATCGTTCGCTCCAGAAAACCCGCCTCACAGTAGCACAGGTAGTACTCCCACATGCGAATGAATGACTCGGAGAAGCACAGGTCGCGGATACCCGGAAGATTCGACCGGAAGCGCTCCGTCCAGGCGCGAAGCGTTCTCGCGTAGTGCGGCGTAATGTCCTCCAGGTGGGCGACACCCAGGTCCGTGGATCGCGCGATCGAACACGTCATCGCGCCGATGGAGGGAATGCAGCTTCCGGGGAAAATGTGGCGCTTGATGAAGTCCACGGCGTTTCTGCAGTTCTCGTAGTACCGGTCGGCCATGACAATCGCCTGGAGACACGCGACGCCGTTCGGCTTCAGCAGCCGACTGCATTGCCGAAAGAACGTGTCGTAGTACTGCCACCCGACCGCCTCAATCATTTCGATCGAAACGAGCTTGTCGTACTGCCCCGTCAAGTCCCGATAGTCCTTCCTGAGCAGGGTCACCCGACCGTCCATGCCCGCCTCGGAGATCCGCCGCCGCGCAAATGCGTGCTGCTGTTCGGAGATGGTCGTTGTCGTGACTCGGCAGCCGTACGTCTTCGCGGCGTGAATCGCGAAACTTCCCCAGCCGGATCCGATTTCGATGACGTGGTCGTCCGGCGAGAGCCGCAGCTTGCGACAGATCCGGTCCAGCTTGGCGACGGACGCCTCGCGAAGCGAGGATCCATCGTGCTCGAAGATGCCGCACGAATACGTCATCGTGTCGTCCAGGAACAGCCGGTAGAACTCGTTGCTCAGGTCATAGTGGGCGGCGATGTTCCGCCGGCTGCCGCGGCGCGTGTTGCGGCGAAGAGCATGCAGGCACCGACCGGCGAATGAGGATGCACGGGAGAAGCCGCTGTTGAGCGAATCGAAGACGGCCTCATTCTGGAGGAAGATGCGCATCAATGTGGTCAGGTCGTCGCAGTTCCACCAGCCATCAGTGTATGCCTCGCCGGCGCCGAGCAGTCCGCTCCAGGCGATGGCGCGATAGACGCGCGGGTCGCGGATCGTGACCTGGGCGCGCTGGTCGGAGGGTGCGGCCGGATCTCCGAACGCCTGGTGACAATCTCTCTCGCGGATTTCAGTTGCGCCGATGCAAAGACGATCGAGTGCGGCGTGAACCGCTCTCCTGGCCAGGCGATCGATGAGGCCGGCACGCGGCACCCGATCGGCCTTCGAGTCAGCGCGATGTATCGTATTGCTCAACATGTGCTTGCTCCGTCGCCGTGCGGCCCCGCGGCCTGCGGATGGGGATGAAACGGACAGCGTTTGAGTCGCAACCTCAGGGCCTGCCAGTAGATCGCGGCGACCAGCCTCAGGGTCATGAACGGATACCTCGTGAGAACAGCGGTGAGTGTCCACGGCGTGATTTCCCTCCGGCGCAGTGTGAGCGTGGCGTCGAAGTAGTCCGAACCGTCTTCGGTGTTCTTCATCTTGATGCCGAGCCGGTCGGATGGCTCTGTGAGACACCAGTCGTACCGGGTGTTCATGCCCATGAATGGGGAAATGTGAAATTCCTTGCCGAACGTGAAGCGCTTGTTCCGGACAGGCCCCAGGTTGGCGCTTTCCGGCAGCACGTAGCAATGCTGCTCGCCCCACGGTGTGTTGTTGATCTCCGCGATGACCGTCTCGACGTGGCGGTCGTCCGCGTCGTAGCAGAAGTAGAAGCTGACGGGATTGAAGCGGTACCGAAAATACTCAAGGTGCGTCAGGAGGCGAACGGGGCCCGACAGTCGGGTGCCGGTGCGCTTCGCCACGAGATCCTGAACGGCTGATTTCAAGTCGCGCGTCGACGGTCCGTGATTCTTGAGGTGGTCCCGGCGGAGAAATCGGGCAAGGGCACGGCCTTCGTTGGACCACAGCGGATGGGGATCGAAAAGCCGGGGCAACTCGTCGAGGTCGAGGTACATCATGAACAGGCTGTGCCGGAACGCATGCCTGACCGGCGCGTAGCGTCGATGTCGAACCTGTCCCTCATAGATCGCGCTGTGCATTCCTAAAGGCCCTCGCCGAAGTGCCGGCAGACCACCAGTGCACTGTTTACGCCGTCTTCATGAAAGCCGTAGCCCCAGTAAGCTCCGCAGTAGTGCGTGCGGTTGACACCGCTGATCGCGACGTGGTCCTTCTGCGCGGCCACGCTCTGGGTGGTGTACACGGGATGGTCATAGCTCAGCCGGCGCAGTGTCTTGCGCTCGTCAATGCAGTCGGCCAGGTTCAGGCTCACGCAGTAGGTTTGCTCGGTCGACAGCGATTGGAGCATGTTCATGTTGTAGGTCATCGTGGCCGCATTCTGACGTTGTGCCGGAATGTGGTAATTCCAGCTTGCCCAGGCCCGCCTGCGTCTCGGCAGGCAGCGTGTGTCGGTGTGCAACACGACGTCATTGGAATGATAGCGCATGGCGCCGAGGGTTCTTCGTTCGGCGGGACTCGGGTCGAGTAGAAGGCGAAGCGCCTGGTCGCTGTGGGCGGCCAGGATGACGTGATCAAAGTTCTCTTTGCCAAATCGTTCGGACGTCAGCTCCACATGGGACGGGAAGCGCCGGATGGATTTGACAGGCGTCTTCAAGCGGATCCGTTCGCGATACCCGCTGATGAGCCGGTCAACGTACCGATGTGATCCGCCCTTGATGACGCGCCATTGGGGTCTCTGGAAGATATTCAGCATGCCATGGTTGTGGCAGAAGCGCACGAAGTAGCCCACCGGGAATTCGTTGAACTGCTGCGGGTCGGCGGACCAGATCGCGGCCCCCATGGGGACCAGGTGGCGTTCGACGAACTCCCGGGAGTAGCCCTGTTCCCGAACGAACTCGCCGATCGTCAACCCGTTCCTCGGGGCCTTCAGTAATGTTTGAGATTGCCGGTAGAATCGCATGATCTCGTAGAGCATGCGGTAATGGCCGGGCCGGAGAAGATTGGTACGCTGGGCGAAGAGGGTGTTGAGATTGTCGCCCTTGTATTCGATGTCCGCGACGTCGTCGCGCACGCTGAAACTCATCACGCTCGGTTGGGTCTCGACGCCCAGCCGCCGGAGCAGCGTGCAGAAGTTCGGATAGGTCTTTTCGTTGTAAACAATGAAACCGGTATCGACGTCCACCGGACCATCGGGCTCATCGAGCGAAATCGTGTTCGTGTGGCCGCCGACGTAATCTCCGGCCTCGAATACGGTGATCTCGTGATCCTCGTGAAGAAGATACGCGGCGACCATGCCGGAAATGCCTGCGCCCACTACCGCGATCCGCACTATGCACCTCCCGGGCGGGTAGATGATGCCTGCCGCCCTGTCGGCACGCCCGTACGCCGATGACTCGGATCGAGTTCCAGCGCAATCGGAACCGGATTCGCCCTGACGGCTCGCAGATTACCTGCTCCCGCCTCGAGGGAATGGGAGTCCCTACCGGTCACGGCGAAGCGGTTCCGCCGGGCTGCCCGACAGACGGCGTAGGGGCAATGTCCGTGCCACCGCTGGCACGGTGCGAAGGCCCACGTGTTGGCTCGCCAATTGTCCATGGATTTGGACTTCAATGGTTCGTGCTGTGTGCGGGATCCAGAAGGGATCCCGAAGGTCACCATCGGGAGCGAACGCCATCAATAAATCGCTCATAACGCTCGCACCTCTAGTATAGGCTGCTCATGAGGCACGTCAACGATCCGGGGGCGGCATTGGCGATTGACTTACGGTTTATCGAATATAAAGTATTATGGACAATAGTTGTATGCGTAGCGAATCACGCGCTTCCCGGTAAGGTTCATGGAGTCGCGGCGGTCGGATACAGAGAGAAAAATCGTTCTAAACGATCATGCAGGAGGCGTTCCTAACAACTCGACGCGCGTCCCAGGCCCTCGGTGTGAGCGAGGCCTCGCTCAAGCGCTGGTGCGATCAGGGATTGCTCCCGGTGGTTCGAACCCCCGGCGGCCATCGCCGGCTGCCCGTCAGCGGTTTGGTGCAGTTCGCTCGCGAGCGGCGACTGGAATTCGTGCAACCCGGCATCATCGGGCTGCCCAGGGCATTGGTTCGCAACGAAGATGTCCGGGGGGGAATGCACGAGGCCCTGGGCGCAGCCTTGCAATCCGGCGATGAACAGGAAGTGCGAGCCCTGATTCTTGGGCGATACCTGGGGGGCCGGTCGGCTGCGGAGATCCTGGATGAGACCTTCGCGCCTGCATTTCGAGAGATGGGCGACAAATGGGCCCACGGCGATCTCGAAGTATTTGAGGAACGTCGCGCGGTCGAGCTGGCCATGCGCCTGCTGCACCAGTGGAGGATGCTGTTGCCGATTCCGCCGTCCGCGGCGCCGCTTGCGATAGGGGGGACCCTGGGTGGAGATCCATACACCCTCCCGACCACGATGGTCGAACTCGCCCTGCGGGAATCGGGATGGCGTGCTGAATCCTACGGCTGCGGGCTTCCGCCCTCCACGCTCGTTGACGCGATCCGTCGAGTCCGACCGAGGCTTCTGTGGCTCAGCGTGAGTGCATTCGAATCGGAGGCGCAGTTCGCGGAGGACTACCTCAGAATCTATGAAGCGGCGCGGGAACTTGGTGTAGCGGTCATCATCGGCGGACGGATGCTGACACCTCAACTTCGCGAGCGGCTGCGGTACTCAGCATTCTGCGACAATCTGCGGCACGGCGTCGCCTTCGTCGGTGCGCTTGACTGCCGAGGCACCGTGGAAGGCGAGGAGCGTTCATGATATCCCGCTGAATTGGCGGGTTGATCGATCGCGCGCGTCCGGGTTGTCAGAAAGTCGTGATGATTCCGCGATGATCGATCGCGGGGTGTCGGTGAGGACGTGTGGGAGCCGCCCCGATCAGAGGAAATAACTTTTTGGTTTGCCGGTAGGCTAGAATCGGGCGACCGGATTCTTGGTCGCGCCCCCGGGCGCCATATCGGCATCTGCGGCTTCGATGCCGCCGACGGGGAGTTTCGATGGATGAGCATGGTGGAATTCGCGAAGCAGCAGCACCCATCGGTGTCTGCTCCAGGCCCGATGGTCCCACGCCGAACCTGGTTTGCAACGAGGTGTGGGGCGGCAACAAGATGTTCCATGGCTCCGTCGAACTGCCGGGCATGCGCTGCGTCCTTTTCTCGCAGCCCTGCAAGGGCGCCCGTGGCGGCGACATTCACTACCTGTCCGTTTGCGGCTCCGGTCTCCTGTCGCGCGTCTGCCTTGCGGACGTTTCAGGCCACGGTGAAAGCGTCGCAGCCGTCAGCCAGGCCATCCATGAACTCCTGCGACTTTCCGTTAACCGAATGGACGAGCGGAAGGTGCTGAGAGGTCTGAATCTGCGTTTGTCGGCCCAGGACGAAGCGACTTTCACGACTGCCACAGCTCTGACATACTTTCCCCCGACCCGCCGCCTGTCGATCAGCTACGCCGGCCACGAACCCGCGTGGTACTACGACCTCTCCAGGCAGGAATGGTCACAGCTTCGGCCCGATCATCGCAGAGGCCTGTTCGATATCATCCTGGCCGCCGAGCCGAGATCGCGTTACACGCGGCGCGTCCGGCGTGCGAAGACCGGCGATCGGCTGCTGATGATCACTGACGGCGTGCTGGAAGCGCCGAATGAAGACGTCGAGCTCTTCGGCCGGGATCGACTCGAGGAAGTGTTGCGAACCCATCACGACCAATCACCGGAGGACATCGTCGCGGAAATCCTGAAGCGCTTGCGCGATCACACCCACTCAGAGCCGCTCAAGCACGACGATGTCAGCCTGTTGATGATCGAGTTCGTCGACAACCTCGAGAGTTCGGCACTCTGGACGGCGATTCGAAACCGGCTCCTGGGGCCGCGAAATCGCACGCCCGCGAGCGAGACGGAGTAGCCCGTCGTCCGCCGCGGACCGACCGCCGCACGCTGAATCGGTTCAGTGAACGCCGTAGCTGCCCGCCGCTGAACGGAGGGGTTTCCTCCGTTCAGCGTCCGGGTCATGAAGTAACGGGTTCAATGAACCAGATCGAAACGATCGAGATTCATGACCTTGTTCCAGGCCGCCACGAAGTCATTCACGAATTTCTGCTCTGCGTCGGCGCCGGCATAGACCTCCGCGATGGCTCGAAGCTGCGAGTTCGCACCGAACACGAGATCGACGGAAGTGGCGGTCCATTTGACCTTGCCCGACCTGCGATCCCGCCCCTCAAAGAAGAACTCACACTTGGGCGACTTCTTCCACTCCGTGCCCATGTCCAGCAGGTTGACGAAAAAGTCATTGGTCAAGGCTCCAGGCCGGCTCGTGAACACACCCAGTCCGGGGTCGCCGACGTTCGTCCCAAGAACCCGCATGCCGCCGACGAGAACCGTCATTTCCGGCGCCGTGAGCGTGAGCAGGTGTGCGCGATCGACCAGCATCTCCTCAGCAGGCCTGTCGACCTCATGACCCAGGAAGTTGCGGAATCCATCGGCGGTCGGTTCGAGCACGGCGAATGAGCTCACATCGGTCATGTCCTGTGATGCGTCGGTTCGCCCCGGTGAGAAGGGGATCTGTACGTCGTGCCCCGCCTTTTTCGCCGCTGCTTCGACGGCCGCACAGCCGCCGAGAACAATCAAATCAGCGAGCGAGACTTTCTTGCCGCCGGACTGATTGCTGTTGAATTCCTTTTGGATTTTCTCGAGTGTACCCAGGACTTTGGCAAGCTCAGCCGGTTGATTGACTTCCCAGTCCCGCTGCGGGGCGAGGCGAATACGGGCTCCGTTCGCTCCTCCGCGCTTGTCGGATCCACGGAAAGTGGAGGCCGATGCCCATGCGGTTGAAACGAGTTGCGAGATCGTCAGTCCGGACTTGAGGATCCTGCCCTTCAACTCGGCGATATCCTTCCTGCCGATCAACTCATGATCAACTTCGGGAACAGGATCCTGCCACAGCATCACAGTCTTCGGAACTTCCGGGCCGAGATAGCGAGAGCGGGGCCCCATGTCGCGGTGAGTCAGCTTGAACCAGGCGCGGGCGAACGCATCGGCGAACTCGTCCGGGTTCTCGAGATAACGTCGCGCGATCGGCTCGTAGATCGGGTCGAATTTCAGCGCCAGGTCCGCCGTGGTCATCATCGGCCGATGCTTCCTGGACGGGTCGTGCGCGTCAACCACCATGTTTTCCTCGGCCACATCCTTGGCGAGCCACTGATGCGCGCCGGCCGGGCTCTTCACCAACTCCCAGTCGTATTTGAACAGCACCTTGAGATAGCCCATGTCCCATTGAGTCGGGTTCGGCTTCCAGGCGCCTTCGATGCCGCTGGTGATCGTGTCTCCACCCTTGCCGGTTCCGTGGCGACTCTTCCACCCGAGATTCTGGTTCTCCAGGGGAGCGGCCTCGGGTTCTGCGCCGACGAGCGCCGCGCTGCCCGCACCATGACACTTTCCGAACGTGTGTCCGCCGGCGACGAGGGCGACGGTTTCCTCGTCATTCATCGCCATGCGCGCGAAGGTCTCGCGGACGTCGCGAGCGGAAGCGATGGGGTCCGGATTGCCGTTGGGTCCCTCCGGGTTCACGTAGATCAGGCCCATCTGCACCGCGGCGAGCGGGTTTTCAAGGCTCCGGTCTGCGGAGTAACGCTGGTCTCCGAGCCATTCGCTTTCGGATCCCCAGTAAATATCCTCCTGGGGTTCCCAGACGTCTTCACGTCCTCCGGCGAATCCGAGCGTCTTGAAACCCATTGATTCGAGGGCGACATTGCCGGTCAGGACCATCAGGTCCGCCCACGAGAGGCTGCGCCCATATTTCTGCTTGATCGGCCAAAGCAAACGCCGCGCCTTGTCGAGATTGGCATTGTCCGGCCAGCTGTTGAGCGGCGCGAATCGCTGCGTGCCATACCCCGCACCGCCACGGCCGTCGCTGATCCGGTAGGTGCCTGCGCTGTGCCAGGCCATCCGAATAAAGAGCGGCCCGTAGTGTCCGTAGTCCGCGGGCCACCAGTCCTGCGAATCGGTCATCAACGCCTTCAGGTCTTTCTTCACGGCATCCAGGTCGAGCTTCTTGAACTCCTCGGCGTAGTTGAAGTCCTCGCCCATCGGATTTCCCTTGGCGGAGTTCTGATGGAGGATCCGGAGGTTCAACTGGTTCGGCCACCAGTCGTGCACCGTCATGGACCCTGCGGCCGTGTGCCGATAGGAGCCGGCCTGTTTTCCCATCACCGGGCACTTGCTGCTGATCTCCGGATCATCCCCAGGCGCGGACTGGGCCAGCGCGATGGCACCACCGGGTCCGGCCATGAGTCCAAGGATCAACGCGACCAGACAGGACGGCCGTCTCCCGGGGTACAGTTGTTCCGCGACTGGTTGCGCGACAGTGCTCATTGCTTGATCCTCGCCTGCGGTTGTTTCATCGTTCATGGGAGTCCTCCTGGGTGATAAGACATTGATTCATCTGATTTCGAAGCGTCATTCTGTTCTGCCTGGACACGACCCGATGGATTCTAACAGTGCAAACGTCGGGTCTTTGTCAGTCATTCAACTGAGACGTGGACGCGGGCTTCCAGCGATAACCGGCGACAGCGTGAAGTTCCCGGATGAAAAGCTGCTCGCCCGCCACGGCGAGATGGGCCCAGGTCTCGTCGTCGGCGATGCGTTTCCTGGCGAGAATCGTCGGCTTGCCCGGGTTGGCGGCGAGTAGAATGAGACCACCGCGCTGATCGAGTGCCAGAATCTTGTCGCGATTGACGGCCATGCTCCAGTACTTTCCGTAACTCCTGGATCGCCAGCGCTGCTCGCCCTTATCGAGATCGATGCAGCAGAGGCGGCCGTTGCCGAGATGCAGATATGCGAATTCGTCGATGACGACAGGCGACGACATGTAGCCCTGCGCCGGCAGATCCCATGCCTGGCGAACGGACAGGTCGGTGCCGCTTTTTTCGACTTCATACATGTAGGTGCGGTTCTTGTGCGTGCTGGTCAGAATCCGGTTGTCGATCACCGTCGGTGTCAGGATGTTCATTCCGCGGAAGGAGGGGACATCGACGTTCCAGAGCACGTCTCCCGTTTCCAGTTCGAGCCCCGCAAGGGTCTGGCGAGTCTGCACCACAAGCTGGCGCGTTCCATGCAATGTGGCAATCACGGGCGACGAAAAGGCGCTATCCGTCATGTCGCCCTCGGTGACCATCGCGCGCCACTCCACGTCCCCGGACTTTTTGTTCACTCGAAGCACGGAAGCCGCGGCCTGGATGTAAATGGCGTCGCCGTCCAGCAGCGGCGAGCAGACAAAGCCGAAGGCGGGCACTCCCGTCTGGTACTTTTCGGCGAAATCCACACGCCAGCGGACAGCCCCGTCGTCCGTGTTCAGACAAACCAGAACATCGCGCATTCCACCCACGTAGAGCGACCGACCATCGCAGGCCGGCGTCGATCGAATCCAATCCCCGTTGGACTTGGCAAAGAAGGGAACGTTCATTGCGCCCTTCCACTGCGTCTTCCATAGCTCCCGGCCGGTCTGACGGTCCAATGCGTGAACGACTTCAAAGGTCTCGTCGCGCGTTTCGGTGACATAGACCTTCTCACCCCACACGATCGGCCCTGAATATCCGGGGCCGAGCTTGACGCGCCAGATCCGTTCAATGGATTCCAGGGAATCGGGCCACGCCGCAGATCCGGAAGGGACACGACAGTCGCGCGTGGGGCCGCGCCATTGTGGCCAGTCGGGACCGCCACCCCGGACCGTCGTGGCGTCAGAAACGACGAGAAGGGTCAGGAGCATTAGGATGAACACGGTGAGTTCTCGTTTCTTCATGGTGGGGCTCCATGGTCCCGGATTGCGGCCGGGAACGGATTCTCATGGGCGCGTCGGCGCGGCACACTTTCTGCGCCCATGGCTGACGAGGTTGGAGTACCTGGTTTGGAGGGCTGAGTCGCAGTGTACTTGAGTTGCATGGCTTCAGAATTCCGGCTCAGCCGGGAATAAAGAATCTCGAATTGCCATAAGTTCTTCACAGGTATCGATGTCGGCGGCAACCGGTATCAGGATGACCGGATTCAGGCCGGGATCACGTCGCTGGGGCGGATTACTCGGCGTATCCAGGATCTCGAGCGACGCCCCGATCACGAGTTGCTCGGAATCATCTGTCACGCTTCCCCGCAGACTGCCGTCGGAGTAGAGCGTCAGGTCGTTCGCGAATATCTCCCGGCGGGCGATATAGATCTCTCCCTCGATGAAGCCGAACAATCTTACACCGACGGTCACTCCCGGCTTGCCGTCGTTGTCGTCATCGCTCAAAAGGGGATCGTTGCGATCCATCGAGAGCGGAACATTCGGATCACCATCGATGCCGATGAGCGTCGGCGTGACAGGACGCCTCAGTTTCCATTCGCCATCTTCCTCGAACACCTCAACGACTACGCCGGGAGGCTGAATGGCCTGTGTGGCTGCATCCGAGAAGTCCGTCTCGAAATCCTGGTTGGCGATGTACTCGGCGCGGCAGAATCTGTCGTATGCGACCAGCTCTCCGTCTTCGATGACCAGATCGGTGAAACCGTAGGTGACGATGAACGTGGCCAGTGGTCCGTTGGCCGTCTCGCCGTCGTAGGCAACGATGTTGTACTGTGCATAGTGTCCGGCCATGGCCGCCATGGCCTCTTCCTTGCTCGCGGGCGCGACCCAATCCGGATCGTTTGCAGGCGATTCATACAGCGGACTCGCCGGCCAGGGCGGCGGAACTGTGCATCCAACGAGAAAGAGACAGCCCGCAAACGCCGCGGCAGGCGTCAAGATAGAGGAAGTCGGCTTCAGCATCTGTGATTTCCGATCAGGCTCTGAAAGGGTTGTTGTCCTTGGGCGATTATAGTTCAGTTTTTGCAGCGCCGTCATTTGACAGAATTGCCCGGACCTCATCGTTTCATCGCGCGGAATGCGCCTGCTCGAGATCGTGCCGAGTATGGCGAGGCTTACCGTGGAACTCGCCTGTCAACTCTTCCCAGCATCCAGTGTGCCCGGGGCGGCCTGTCGCGACCGCGGCGGATATCAGGAGAGCCATTCGCCTGATTCGATTGAGATGCGGGCGCATTATCACGACGGAACCGTGCATAACTCCGCACCTGTGCGTGCAGCTCCGCGCGATGTGAGGCTAAGAGGGCTCTCTATCAATGATCGCTATTGAGTCCGGTCGAAACCCGACTGGCGATCCCTTTGTCGAGAAAGGGGGCCCGAGCGCCGGTGAAGCTCACACGGGAAATTCCCATTCATTCCAACCGCTTACAATCCCTCGACCCAGTCCTGAACATTTTCTTCCGCCATGACGGGAGGGCATTGGGACTGATCCGTGATGCACATGTCGTCGTACTGAAAATCGAAATCGATGGCGGCCTGTCGAAACGCCGCTTCCACCTCGGGCGGCATGGTTTCATCAGACGGGTTCGGTACCCGGGTCATGACATTGACCCCGGCGTACACACCAAGGGGAGTGGAGCCGCAGTAGGTGTACATGATCCAGTCCGGGTCAGGCCTCGACAGGATATACCATCGCTCATCCTGCGGCTGAAGCGGCGGGTTGGTGTAAGGGACTTCAAGCAGGCCCGGCTCCTCCTCGCTGATCCTCGGCTCCGCGATCAGGTAAACGGGTCCTTCATCACCGCAACTTCGATCTTCCGAGGGGGCACAAAAGGACGTGTGATACCACCACCGCTCCCCGTTAAACACCCATGAGTCCGATCTGCAAGGCAGGGCATCGTAACCGCCTTCCCAGTTCGACCCGGGAATACCGCAGTTCAGGCCGCGGACCTCCCGCCATGTTCCCTCGATCTCGTCGAGGCTCGTAAGGATGTAGACGCGGTGGATGTTCTCGTCCGTGACGAGACATCGGCCGTCGGTGCCCGCGGGCAGGGTGGGCAGGCAGCCGTTGTCGGCGAAGCATTGGATGAGAGTCTTGTAGACTTCGCTTTCTTCTCCCTGCCCAAGTTGACAGACCAGGTGACAGGCCTGCTGTTCACTCCTGGCGCCGGCCGATCCGCATTCCGAGTGACATGCGAGCGTCTCGCGGCAGGCAGGATCCAGCAGGCAGAGGGTCATGTTCAATGTGCATTTCGTCAGGCCGCACATGAACAATTCAAGGTCCGAGTCCGAGACGTCGTCGGTGCTCGGCGCGAATCCGCAGCCCAGGCTCAACACCAGGAAAGGTAGAACGGGAACAAACAGATGTCTTTTTGTCATCTCTGCTCCTTCCCCGGCAGTTCGCGGGGATCATCTCCGTGTTCGAGGTCACCCGGAAACCAAGACTCATCAGTTGACCCTAGCAGCACCGGTTGCCTAATTCAACGAGAAACGTCCGCCGGCGCTGCAGTCTGCTCGTGCCATCGAGGTTTCACGTCGCTCCATGGAGGAACACGGCCTTCAGTCGCGTGCGATGGATGATTGCAGCCATCTGAGAGGCGAATAGAGCAGGTGAAATAGGAGCAGGGGATCAGGTGAGGGGAAGATGAGTTCCCCTGAAGCCGGTTCTCCTCCTGGGTCACCTTCACCTGCGGTCGCCTGTTCAACTGTTCACCTGCCTAAGTCCGACCGGATATCGACTTGGCCATCGTGGTCGAGATTCTGCACGGCTGCCGGGAAGCCGTGAACTTCGCCGACGATTCTGCGGCGGACCGGTTTTCGAATTCGCCGCGCACCCTCCATCCTTCATCGAGAACTTGCGGCCGCATTGACCTTCTGGAATAAATGTCGACCTGTATCACGCTCGCGTGGAGTCGTCGATCGTTCCGGCGAACCGTTCTGACTTGGAGACCTGACGTGGCACTCATCACCGAAATCGCCCCGCAAGTTCATCGCATCTGCATCTACCACCCTGACTTCAATCTGCAATTCAACCATTTCCTCGTCATCGACGACGAACCGCTTCTCTACCACACCGGCATGCGACGCATGTTTCCCGATGTGCTCGAGGCGGCGAGGCGCGTGATCGATCCCGCGAAGCTTCGCTGGATCGGCTTCAGCCATTTCGAAGTCGATGAATGCGGCTCGCTGAATGACTGGCTCAAGGTCGCGCCAAAGGCCCAGGCGGTCTCGGGCGTCGTCGGGTCGCTGGTGAACCTGAACGATTTCGCCGATCGGCCGCCGCGGGCGCTGGAGGCCGACGAGACCTTTTCCACCGGACGATTCCGCTTCCGCTACCGGCCGACGCCGCACCTGCCGCACGGCTGGGATGCGGGCGTGCTCTTCGAGGAGACGCAGCGGGTGCTCTTCTGCTCCGACCTCTTCGCCCACAACGGCGACGTCGAGGCGATGACCGAGTCCGAGATCATCAGCCGCACACGCGCCTCGCTTCGCGACTACCAGGCCGGCCCGCTCATGGACTACATGCCCTACACGCCGAACACGCGGCCGCTGCTGGAGGGCCTCGCGTCGCTCAATCCGCGAACGCTGGCGACGATGCACGGCAGCTCGTTCACCGGCGACGCCTCGAGAGCACTGATCGAACTCGACGGCGTGATGAAGGAGACGCTGGGCGCGCCGACGCGGAGATGAATTACAAGGCATCGCGGCGGCGTTGCTATACTGTCAGGAATTAACTGGAGAATCGCCCATGCGAATCATTTCGTGGTCTAGCGCCGTTTCGCTGTGTTGCCTCATGAGTGCCGGCTGCGCCGCGCCGAATGAATCGTGCTGCGGTCAGCCCGTCGTCGCCCGCGACGACATCCCGCGCGATGTCACCGTCCTGGCTGATGATCTCAGTTCACTGAAGGCGTCGTTCAACGCTGAGAGCAGTCGCTGGCGCGTGTTTTCGCTTGTGTCGCCCACGTGCAGCGAATGTGTGCTCGGGGCCGAGGCGGTCGAGCGGGAAATCACACGCCGGTATCCGGCCGATCAGGTCAGCGCCCTCGTGGTCTGGATCCCGATGCTGGATTCCGACAACGAGACCGGCGCCCGCGCGTCGGCCACGATTTTTCCGCCCGCTCGCGCCGCCCATTTCTACGATTCGAAGCAGACCGTGGGCTGGGCATTTGCACGCGGGGTGTTTTCAGAATTCATCGACCGTGCCATCAAGGCGACACCGAATGACCATTATCTGGCCGAGATGCTCCGCGATCCCGCCGAGACCGATCGGCCGCAGTGGGACCTCTACATGCTCTTCGCGCCGGGCGTACGCTGGGAAAGCGAAAACCCGCCCATGCCGACCCACTGGGTGCGGCATTGCGGACGCATGGACGGGAAGACGTCGACCTACTGGCGCGATTCGCCGGACGCGGGTCCGCTCGAGGGAGACCTGTTCGCCGCAATCCGCGAGATGGCGGATGACGCGATCGGAAAACCCGCGCGCGGCTCCGCTGCGTCTTCCATGAAAATCGAGCTGCTCGGTTTCGAAGGCTGCCCGAACACGCCGCTTCTCAGGTCCAGCGTGCAGAAAGCGCTGGACGAGATGAAGTCTCCGACCAAAATCATCTATATCGATCAATTGAAACTCAACGCCGACGATCTTCGACGAGGCTGGCCGACGCCGACGGTGCTGGTGAACGGCCGCGACCTGTTCGGCCTCGCTCCGCCGCTCGATGCGACGCTTCGGTGCCGCACCTTCGCCCGCGGCGTGCCGGATGCCGGCGCGATCGCGGACAAGTTGTCGGCGCTTCGATGAGCCCGCCCGGGCCGGGGATCTCTCGTCCATCCAACGGTTCCTTCGCAGGACCGCGACTGATTGGGTCGGCGCCCCCGATCGTTGCGATCGCGCACAAATGAATCATGACATGGCGGCTCCTTGATTATACGCTCGCGATTATCAGACTCGGACGCCAAGTCTCCGCACATCTGATCGGCGTCTGAATCATGGTTGAACCGCGCGTCGCCACGGGCGCCGGCGGGTTCGGAATCAGCGAGGCATCATCCCTTCGCGCGACAGGCCCTGAAATCGCCGACGGATTCGGCGATTGCGAGGAAGTCCACGGCGTCTGAGGCTTTTTCCCTAGGCTGAGTAAATCAATACCCCTGTCGTAGACATTGTTTTCATCGAAAACCGACGCTCATAACGGCCGAAATACTGGACAGT
>CALLKH010000459.1 GCA_938008425.1 uncultured Planctomycetaceae bacterium
TCAGTTGGTAGAGCAACGGACTGAAAATCCGTGTGTCGCCGGTTCAATTCCGGCTCTGCCCAGTTCAGTATCGCCTTTTTCTCCTTCCAACACCCACCCTTGCGTCAGTCTTGCGTCAGTTTCAAGCGATCCCAGCATCGCCGACGCTCGGGCAAGATCCATCTGATCAGGCGTCACGGCCGCGTAGTACGCCATCGTGGTTTCGATCGCGGAATGGCCCGCCAGTTCCTTCACAGTTTGAATCGTGACGGCCTTGGTCCAATGTGTGATCGCCGACCGCCGAAGGTCGTGAAGGCTCATGGTTGAGATCGGGCGCCCATTCGGCCCCGTCCGGACCAACGTCGGCGAGTGCACGGCCGCGCGCAACACAATTTCGTTGAAGTCCCGGCGCACGTTGTTGAGGATTGCCATTTCCTCGCGCCACATCCCGGCCGCAATCAGCGATTGAATCAGTTCAAGGCGACTGGACGAGATGAACAAATACGGGTGGCCGTCTGGTGCACTGGCGTGCATCTTCAGCAATTCGGCGGTCGTCTCCGGAGGAATCGGAATGGTCCGGGTCTCATACGACTTCGGCGTCCAGGGCAACAGCTTTGAGCTTGCCGTCTTGCTTGCGACGGTGACAAACTCGCCCGCGAAGTCTACGTCCGTCCACGTCAGGTGAACGATTTCCTGGTACCGCAAGCCGGCGGTGTAACCGATCAGCAGAAATGCCCTCCACCAAAGCGACCTCTCCTCGGTGGAATAATTGCACGCGGACAACAACGACCGAAACTCAGACCGGGTGACATAGCGTGGACGGGTCTTCTCCACTTTGTCGCACCGAACCTCCGAAAACGGATTCTCGGTCAGGTATTTCATTCTCTTAACCGCCACAGAAAACGCAGCCTTTAGCTGGCGTTTGTGTTTGTTCACGGAGCTGGTCGCCATGCGGTTGCTCAGTTCGGCCAGGAAACGTAGCACAACCACTCCGTCGATTGTCGACAACTTGGTATCCCGACCCACGCAATCGGCCAGTAACTCGAGTGCATACTTCGTCACCAGCACCGTCGACGCCTTGAGTCGCATGCCTTTGGCCCCCTGTCGAAGCATTACGAATTCGTCGATGAATGCCCCCAGCGTGATCGGGGCGCGCGTCGTCCGACGTGAAGGGTGTTTGTCGAATTCGCTTCGCTTCTCAGCCTGAAAGGACTCGGCCGCTGCCTTTGTGGTGAACGTCCGTTGCATCCTTGTCGTTCGTCCGTCTCTCGCAGAGGAAAACCATCGGACGATCCAAACGTGCGCCCTTCGCTGGGGCCACAGGCCCCTGGGCAGCGCTTTGCCGTCCTTGCCCATGGGAACTGGTCCTGTCCAGCGTCGAGACACAGATACTTTTGTGGTCATGAATCACCCTTCCTTGACGTTGTTTTCGCGGGTCATCAACCAGAGGTCGATCGCATCGCGGCGAAATAGAAGTCTACCACCGATTCGTCCGGCGCAGGGCAGACCCTGTGTCTTTCGGATGTGGCGCAGTGATCGCTTGGCGCTGTCGATGCCATGCACAGTATCCAATCGAAGATACTGCGCCGCCTCAACATCCGTGAGTATCGGCGGCCACGCCTCGGGTCTTTTCGGCCATTCTGCATTCATTGTTCGTCCTCATCACTGGCCTGGCGGTATGCAATGGCGAGTTCATCATGCCAAACGAGCTGATGAACAAACGGCCTATTCCGACAGCGGGTCCTTAGCGGTCTCCTGATTCCGCGGGCCCCATGTACCTAGTTTCCAGTCAACAATTCAAACCCATCGTTCCGGGTGCCGAACGTCAGCAGCGTCGTTCGCTCGTGTGCAAACATGCTTACACACCTAGAAAAAAGTCTATCCACCTGTATAGGTTTTTCGTTCCGCCGTATGCGAAATCACAGCCGGTCGGCCGCCGATTATCCGGATTAACCGAAGGTTGAGGTCGGTCGCGCGCTCCAGTAATCGGTCGCGAAATCGAAGCGGGAGAAAGGAGCGGGACGGATCTGAAATCAGTCGCAAGTCGCCGCAGCGGATCACGGCTGCCGTCTTGGAGACGCCGAACTGTCGGGTGAGCCGGGGCAGAAAGATTGCTCGCCACAACCATTCGCTTTCAACGGTGGGCATCATCATTTCAGTGAGGCAGAATTCAAGGTCAAGTTGCTCCTCGTCGCAGATCGCAAGAATGGTTTGTTCCATCAAATTGAGCGGCATCAGGATAGCCGCGGCAAATCGGTCGGCCTGGCGTTCGAGCTTGGTCGCTTCAAGGTGTGGAAGCTCCCGGGTTTCATGAAAAACTGCGGCGTGCTTCTGGTGCAGGAGCACATGGCCCAACTCGTGGGCGCAGGTGAATCGAAATCTGCCGTTGTGTTCGAGAATGCGTTCGGAAACCAGAATCTCACGGTCTCGCACGAAAGCGGCACCAAGCACATCGTCGCCGAGATGGGACAAATCGCCGACACCAAATCGAATGTCCAAAGCGGTCTCAATCCACTCATCAATGGGAATGGGCATCGGCGGCCCGTGGAGTTCCAGTTTGGCGCAGCAGCGTTCGATGCACTTCCATGCGGCCTGCTCCGCCCGGAGAAGGCCGTTTCGCGGCACGAATACCCTGCCTTGATGTGACTTGGCCATGGTTATTTTTCCGGGCGGTTAACCTTGCGGCCGCTCATGCGGCGGGCCTGTTCAATAAGAGAATCCCATTGCTTCGATGAAAGCCGGCGAGCAGTTCTTAGAAGCTCGGGCACCTTCTCGGCGGTCAGCGGATCTTGGGCGGCAATTTCTCCAACGATGGTCTCCGGCCTGCTCCAACCAGCACGGAGTTCGGCCTCGGGGATGCCGTATTGCTCGCTGATTCTCATGAGCAGGTCTTCGGATGGGGTACGCCGGCCCTTTTCGATGTCGGTCAGGTGCGGCGGCGTTATGCCCAATAGCCCAGCCATTTGACGGAGGCCCTTCTTGATGACCTCCACACGGCGATGTCGGAGAAGTTCTCCGATGACTTCTTTGCAGGCTTTGCGAAGTCCATGAAGA
>CALLKH010000460.1 GCA_938008425.1 uncultured Planctomycetaceae bacterium
TGGAGCGCGAGCGGCTCAGCGAGCACCAGGGATTGATCGACCAGTTGTCGGATCAATCCGATCTGATCGTCGTTCTCAGCGATTTGAGTCGGTGCATGCCCGAAAGCGTGATGCTGACGGAGATGTCGCTCAATGCCTCGTTCATCACGCAATACCTGACGACGCCCGGGGAGGTCAAATTAATCGCTCCCGGCGGGACGCCGAAGGCCGAGGAGGTGATCCCGCTTCCGCCCTCACCGATTGAGACGCTGAAGATCACGGGTCTCGCCATCGCGCCGACAGACGTGTTCGAATTCGCCACGCAGGTGGAGAAGAGCGGCCTGTTCGATCACGTCTATGCGGAAGTCCTGGATTCCAAGGACTGGGGCGGACGTCGCCCGCACCGCTTCGAATTGACCTGCGAACTGATTCCACACGAAGGGGTCGCCCGATGAATCTCACGAAGCTTAACGCCATTTTCGTGACGGCCATCGTCATCGCGGCGGGGGCGTTCTCGATCGGTCTTGTGTTTCCGGGGCTCAAGGAACTCGAGCAGGAAAGAAACAGGATCAGCGAGGAACTCAGTCAGGCGGCCGGCATTCAGCGGCAGGTCGGCGATATCTCTTCTCTCTATCAAGATTTGATGGATCTGCGGGAGCGCGAAAAGGCGCTTTGGTATGAAGTGCCGCCGGAGCCGCGCCTTGGACAATTGTTGAATCAGCTCTCCAAGTGTGTCTTGGCGACGGGGGTCGAGAAGTATGACATTCAGCCGGATATGCCGCGTGACGTGGATCCAGCGCGGCTTCCGGATCAGCTCAGACTCGCGTCGAACCTGACGGTTCAGCCGGTTGTGCTCAAGTTTGAGGGAAAGTTCGGGCAGTTCCTGCAACTGCTCGAGGAGATCAAGAAACTGGAACGGCTGGTCCGGGTGGACACGATGAAGATCCTGAACAACGAATCCAAGCCCGGAGTGCTGAGCATAGAACTGGTGCTGCACGCCTATCAGCGGCGGATGGCCTAGTCGGAGTATGCGGTTTACGTGTCGATCTCATTTCAGACATTGAAGGCCCAGCTGGCCGCCGACAGGAAGAAGTCGGCGATTCTCGGCGGGTTGTTTCTCGTCCTCGTCGTTGCGGTGGGGCGGCTGTTCGTCGGCGGGTCAGACAACATCCCACCCGCGGTGGCGGTGGCGGTCGCGGTGGCGCCTCCCGCTACAACCTCGGCGGCGTCACCGGAGCCCGTGTTGACCCGCCCTGTTTCAGAGACACCGATCGAGCCCCCGCCCGCGCTTGAGCCGACCTCGAAATCGGACCCCGTACGACCGAGGATGACCGCTTCAAGACGCGTTGATGTTGAAGGAATGCCGCGCGAGCCGATGCGCGATCTATTCAGCACGCCGGCCTGGGATCAATTCCCAAAGACGGTGGGGCTCGAGGCGCTGATGGCGACAAAGGCAACTGAAAAGAAGGGCCCGAGTTTCCTTGAGGCGCTGCAGAAGCAGATCAGCAGCTATCGTGAGGCCCAGCGCGTGGAATCTGCCAAGTTCGATGCCGAACTGGTCGGTCTCGAACTGCAGTCGACCATGACGGGCGAGATTCGCTCAGCCTACATCTCGGGACGACTCGTCCACGAGGGCGATCACATCGACGGCTTCGTCGTGGTGAAGATCAAGGATGGATCCGTCTGCCTCGGTAAGAACGGGGCCATCGGCAAGATCAAGATGCGATAATTGAAGTCGCCCCCGACTGCCCCCGACGTCCACAGCCACTTCTCACCGGCGCTTTCGACTGATTCGGCGACGCCGGAATTCGATCCGATCATCATTCCAAGATCACCGATTCGCTGACGACCGAATTCTCTCGTTCGTCGGCGCGTCGGGCAGCTCAGAACGTGTCTTCCCGGCCCAGCTCAAGGGACAATTCCTGATCCGATAACACGCGGGTTCTCGATCGTCCGCTAATGGCTGTGCATCGATGGTCGGGCGGTCCCGCAGATTGCCGGGGGCGGTCGCCTGATCCTGTTCGAACACAACTCGGACGCAAATCGAGCCGATTGGGACGGGAGACCGATTGGAGCGCGTATGTTTCAGGGATGGAAACTTATCACGGATGATCAAACGTCGGGTGGGTTGCGTCCGGGATTTCCGCGGATGGCCGGTGTTGCGATTGCCCTGGCCGTCACGGCATGGGGCGGCGGCGCCATCGCACT
The DNA here is from genome assembly GCA_938008425.1 of uncultured Planctomycetaceae bacterium. Taxonomy (GTDB): domain Bacteria; phylum Planctomycetota; class Phycisphaerae; order UBA1845; family UTPLA1; genus JADJRI01. Next base: position 2,188 of record CALLKH010000460.1, read on the forward strand.
CGGGCAAACTGCAAACGCCGATGCGGGTCAACCCGTCCAGGCCGAGATCAATGTCGAAGATGCCGCCGATCAGTCCTCCACGGACGACCCCGGTCGGCCTGAAAACGCCAACTTGGTGGCACTGAATCAGCCCGGAGGCAAGGGCGATCTCTCCGCCGGCGCCGATCGTGCGAAATCATCCGACGACACCAAGGATGCCGAGGAGCAGTATGTCTCCGTCGGCGTGGATCAGCGCGTCACGATGCACGTCGCCGATCTGCCGCTGTCGGATGCGGTTCGAATGCTCAGCGAGCCGACCAAGAAGAACATCATTCTGGCGAAGGGCGTCACCGGGACCGTCTCTGCGACGCTCTACGACGTGACCTTCGACGCGGCGCTTGATGCGATGCTGTTGTCCAATGGCCTGGGCTACCGGACCGAGGGCAGCTTCATCTTTGTATATCCGCTTGAGCAACTCGCCAAGTTCATCGAGGCCGAACGACAGCTGGAGACGCGCGTCTTCAAGCTATCCTACGTGAGGGCGTCAAACGTTCGCGATCTCATCGACCCCATGAAGAGTCCGAACGGGAAGATCTCGACAACCCCCGATGCCAACGTCGGCCTCGGCGGCGACAAGGGACCAGCGGACACCCATGGCGACTCGCTCTCCGGCGCGGACATGATCATTGTCACCGATTACGCGGACCGCCTCGATGCGATGGCCGAGGTCATCAAGCTCATCGACGTGCGGCCGGAGCAGGTGCTGATCGAGGCCACCGTGCTTCGCGCCACGCTCAACGAGGACAACGCGCTCGGTGTGGACTTCACGACGGTCGGCGGAATCGACTTCACCGAACTGTCCAGCACGAGCCCGGCGGCGCAGGACATCACGACCGGCGCGACGCCCGCCGCGAAACTGCAGGAAACGACGCTCACCGCCCGCACCGATTTCAACGGAAACGTCCCCTCCGGCGGGTTTACATTCGGCATTATCAAGGATCAGATCGGCGCGTTTGTTCGAGCGCTCGAAACAGTTACCGATACCGACATCATCGCAAACCCGAAGGTGCTCGCCCTGAACAAGCAGTGGGGACAGGTCATCGTCGGTCGACGCGACGGTTACCTGACCACAACGATCACCGAGACGACGGCGGTCCAGACGGTCGAGTTTCTCGAAACGGGCACCATCCTGGCGTTTCGCCCGTACATCGGAAACGACGGGTACGTCCGAATGGAAATCCGGCCGAAGGATTCCACCGGTGGATTGACGGCCGCCAACCTGCCGTTCGAGCAAACCACCGAAGTCACGACGAACATCATGGTTCGCGACGGTCACACGATTCTGATCGGCGGGCTGTTTCGCGAGGTGGGAACGTCCATTCGTTCCCAGGTGCCGGGACTGGGTAATCTGCCGGGGCTCGGGGCCCTCTTTCGATCGACGGCGGACACCACCGTTCGCGAGGAGGTCATCATCCTCCTCACGGTTCGCATCGTGAAGCCCGAGATCGACTCAAAGGCCTCTGAAGAGTTGAGCGAGGACATTGAGCGTTTTCGGGTCGGCATGAGAAAGGGAGCCCAGTGGTTCGGCCGCGAGCGGCTGGCCCAGGCCCACTTCACATGGGCCCTGGAGCATCTCTCCCGTGGCGACACCGACAAGGCACTGTGGGACGCCGAGATGGCCTACACCACTTTTCCAAAGCACGTTGAGGCGATCAAGCTCGCGGAGAAGCTGAAAAATCAGCGGATCTGGGAGTGCGAAGCGTCGTCCATTCGATACTTCGTCAGAGATCGAATTCTGGCCGAGCGTGGCGAAGAGACGCCGCCGTTTGGCCGTCCCGGACCGCCCTACAGGCTGCCCGAATTCGATGACATGGAAACCGATGAGGCGGACGATCCTTCCCATGAAGAATCGGAAGGAGAAACGGAATGACGCGGATGAGCCAGACTATTCGGATCAGTCGCGCCGGCGCTCAAGGCGTCATCGGCAGTTCGATGATGTGCCTGCTCGTGGCAAGCGGATGCATGAACCCGCCCGAGGGCTCGCTTCTCGCCAGGCACATGGAGAAAGATCCGCGCGGCCGCGCGCAGGAGCGCTGGGACGGCGTTCGCGGAAATGTGACACTTCAACTCGCGCAGCAGCATTTTAAGGCGGGACGGCTCAAGGACGCCGAGGAGGCGCTTCGAAAAGTGCTCTCGTCGGCGCCGGAGTCGGCGGACATCTACAAGTTCGCGGCCCAACTCTATCTGGAGATGGGTCGTCTCTCGTCCGCGCAGGAAATGGTTGAGCGGGCTGCACGGCTACCGGGCTACGACGCCGAGACGGAATACCTCGCGGGCATGGTCGCGGAGCGCTATGGACGACTTGATGCCGCGCTGTCGCACTTCAAGACCGCCCAGGAGATGAACCGCAGCGTGCCGGAGTATGTCCTGGCGACGGCCGAGCTTTACGTGGCCGGCGGCAAACCCGGCAAGGCGCTGAGCCTGCTGAAACGGCGCATTCGCGACTTCGATGGCTGCGGGGCGCTTTCGCTTCTGGCCGCGAAGATCTGTCGCATGATCGATCGCCGTGAGGATGCGGTGAATTTCTGCCGCGAGGCGCTTCATGAACATGGTGACGACCCGAGGGCGATGTGTGAAATCGGTGAGATCCTGGTCTGGACCGGCCGGTTTGGCGAGGCGGCGAGCATCTTGCGACCGATTGTCGAACGACCGGTGAAGTCATCCGGGCGGGGCTCGGGCGGCCAGTCGGTGTCCAAGAGCACCAGGATCGCGCTGGCAGAGGCCTATATCGGCCTTGACGAGCACGACAAGGCTCGGGCGCTTCTGAGCGGCATGATGTCGAACGATGGGAGCGACCCGGCGATATGGAGCCTCTTCATTCGATCCGCACTCATCAGTGGCGATGTAAAGACGGCGCAATCCGCGATCGAGCAATTCCATCGCCGCAACACGCCGACGGCCGACATGCTTCTCCTTGAGGCCTACATCGCATACGCCGGCGGGCGGTACCAGCACGCCGCGGAAGCGTGTGACCGCGCATTGGCACTCGCTCCCGATCTGGAAACGGCCAGGCTGCTTCGCGATCAGATCGGCGGTCGAGCCGGAGTGGATCGGTCGGACGTCGGTCCCGAGACGAACGAGGCCGTTGCCATTCAGCAGGCGGATGTGACAGACGACACAACGACGGTCCGGTTTGCAGCCGAACCGCGTGCGGAGCCCGCCACGGGGAACGATGTCAGGACCCAGCGGCCGGTCGATTCACAAGACGATCGAGGCGTTTCCTCAATTGTCACTGCAAATCGACCCAGATCGGTCACCTCGGAAGAGTCCTACGTCATGCCGCTTCCCATTGAGCTGATCATTGACGGCTTCACGGCAAACCGGCCGGGATCGATTTACCGTAAAGATTCGATTTTTCCGGCCTTACGAAGAGCCGAGGGCCTCTCGAACCCATCGTCGGACACAACGAAAACGCCGATCTTCGGGATACCCGAAAGTCGAGTTGAGTATGACGATGCAATCGTTCTTGGAGCGGGAGAGGAGGCGTTGGTGCCATGAGCGATCCAGCTGTCAAACCGTGGCTGCTCACCGACGATGACACGGACGTGGTTTCCGAAAAGGGCGGCGATGCCAGAAGCAGTCGTGAATCCTCAAAGGACCATCGTGTCGCTGCGGATGACGCGATGCGATCCCGCACGTGGATTTCCTATCTCGGATTCTCTCCGTACTGGTCGATGATCCCGTTCGCATGCGCCGCGGGCTGGGCGCTGTGGGCGTTGTTTTCGGGTTCAGGAGCGATCAGCCGCGGACACGTTTTCGCCGTCGTCATTCTGTCGTTCATCGGCGTCGGCATGATGGTTGCCGCATGGGTCGGTCGCAAGGCGGCGATGAGCCGGATGGTGGACGCCATCCAGCATGGCATGGCGACGTCGCACGATGATCTTCGCGAGGTTCCCGTCAGCACCGACCTTCGGCAGATCTGGACGGCGATCGAAGAGCACGCCGAAAACGTCGAATACCAGATGCGCGAGCTGGCAAACTCGCACAAGCAGATTTCTCTTGAGTTGACGCTGGCCGGGGCACAGCGCCGACTTGTCAGCGGAATTCTTTCGTCGCTTCCCGACCCACTCCTGGTGATCGACTCCTACGGCCAGCTTCAGCAGGCCAATCGCGCCGCGGAAGAGGTCTTCGGTTTCACGTTTGATGAGCGCGAGCGACCGTCGGCGGATGCGGTCATCGGCATGGAAAATCTCCAGAAGGCGATTCGACAGGCCCGCGAGGCGGACGTTCGCGCGGCTGAACGGCGCGTGGAGTTTGAAATCGGTGAACGATGTTTCGGGGCTCACATCCTGCCGGTGGTGACAAGCGAGAAGTCGGGTGATCCATCAGCGGGGCACGGACTGATCGTGATGCTGCGCGACATTACCCGGGATCGCGAGGCGTCGCGCAAGAAGAGCGAATTCGTCGCCCACGTGGCGCATGAACTTCGAACGCCGCTGGCGTCCATTCGCGCCTATGTCGAATTGCTGGTCGACGGCGAGGTCGCGGACGAAAAGACCCGCAAAGAGTATTACGACATCATCGACACCTCCGCCGAGCGCCTGGGCCGACTGATTGACAACATGCTCAACATCAGCCGAATCGAGGCGGGCACGGTGCGCATCAACAAGGAACCGATCGCCGTTTCGATGGTCGTCAAGGAGGCCTGCGACGTCATGCGGCCCTCGGCGGACGAGAAGAAGATCAAGTTCATCGAGCAGTTGACACCGGTTATGAACCGGGTCCTGGCGGATCGGGATCTGCTCTATCAATCGGTGCTGAACCTGATCAGCAACGCGGTGAAGTACACGCCGGAGGGCGGGGAGATCACCGTTCGAATGATGCCCCGGGAGGAAAGTCAGACGATCGCGATCGAGGTTCAGGACACGGGCGTCGGCATTCCCAAGGAGGATCTGCCGCGCATGTTTCAGAAGTTCTTTCGCGTCGAGGCGAACAAGGGCATGGCCAAGGGCACGGGACTCGGCCTGAACCTCGTCAAAAATGTTGTGGAAACCGTGCATGGCGGGCAGATGACGCTCGCAAGTGAAGTTGGGAAGGGCAGCACGTTCGGCATGGTTTTACCGCTGATTCTGTGACGTCCTATCAGACCTGGAGAATGAGTGATGGCTGGACACCGCGTTCTTGTTTGTGACGACGAACCGCACATCGTTCACGTCGTGGCGATGAAGCTTCGAAATGCCGGATACGAAGTGGCGACGGCCGCCGACGGCGAAGAGGGGTTCGAAACGGCGAAGACTTTCAAGCCGGACCTGGTCATGACGGATTACCAGATGCCGTATTTGAGCGGACTTGAACTGTGCGCGAAGCTGCGCGGCGACGCAATGACCGCGTCGATTCCCGTGATCATGCTCACCGCTCGCGGGTTCTCGCTGGATGCTGAAGAGATGAAGAACTCGAACATTCGAAAGATTCTTCCGAAGCCGTTCAGCCCGAGGGAGGTGTTGGCGAGCGTCCAGGAGATTCTGAACCGCCAGCCTTGTGCTCCAAACGCTTGAGTGATCGTGTCGCCCCGTGAAACGGGGGACCAAGACCGACAGGAGACGCTGTTCCATCATGTGCGCACAACCTCATCCCGTGATTGACGACGACGGCATCGGGCGACTGCCCCCGCCGGTCGTGGAGCGTGCGCTTTCGAATCGGCAGTTTCGCCGACTCGTCGATGCGTGGCGAGGCCGGGGAATCTGGATGGCGCTCTGGTCGACGTCCGGCGAGTTGATCGAATCGGACGAGGCGGCAGGTCCATTCTGGGAAAACCTGACGGTTTCGGCGGCGGCCGGAAAATTCTTCGTCGCCCAGGCCGGCGCGGCCGTGGCTGATGCGTTGGCGGCGGATTCGAGGGCCACAGATCATCCACCGGCGATCGTGAGCCGCCTGAATGATTTTCCGGATGATTTCAAGATTGCGATCGTTCCGATTCGCGTGAAGCGCCGATGCGTCGGGGCCGTGTCAGCCGTGGCGGCCTGCGAGACGGGCGGCGATGAGGATTTCGCGCGGCTCTGCGGTCAGTGCGGCGCCGACCTCCAGTCCATGATCCAGATGAAAAAGGCGCTGGCCGATGGCTCGGATTCCATCGCGGCCTGGTCGCGCGCCATTGCGTATTCAGTGGAGCAGGGCCGTGAACTTGATCTCGCACAGTCTGAAATCGTATCACTGACGAACAACCTCGAAAGCACCTACGAAGAACTTCATCTGATCTATGAGATCAGCCAGGTGATGAGCATCCCGCAGAAGCCGGCGGAGATGCTTGAACTCGTCAGTCGGGAAATGCTGGAAGTCTCTCGCGCCGCGGGAATCGCGTTCGTGCTTCCCGACCGCCGCGATCCCGGAGACGCGACCGCCCCGACGGAAGTCGATCCGATCGCCGAGCGCGTGGTTCAGGTCGGCGCGGCGGCGCCCTCGTTGGAGGCGATCCTGCGGCTCGACGCCGCGATCCCCCAGTCACTGAAGCTGGAATCCTCCCATCTTCTCTATAACCAGGCGCCCAGGCGAACCGAATTCAACTGGGCCGCGGGTTGGCTGAACCACTTCGTCGCGCTTCCCATGCGAATCGACGGCGATCTTCTCGGGACGGCGTACGGCCTGAATGTCGTCGATGAAGGCGACTACACTTCGGTCGACGTTCAACTTCTGAAGGCGGTCGCGGATCGCATCAGCGCGGCGCTCAAGAACCAGAATCTTTATGACGACCTGGCCGACCTCCTTCTGGGTCTGATGCACGCCCTCGTCAACAGCGTTGACGCGAAGGATCCGTACACCTTCGGCCACTCCGAGCGCGTGGCGTACTTCAGCCGGGCGATTGCCCGTGCGGCTGGATTGTCCGCGATCGATTGCGAGCGCGTTTATCTGGCCGGGCTGCTTCACGACGTCGGCAAGATCGGCGTGCCCGACGCCATTCTGACCAAGCCGGGAAGACTGACGGTCGAGGAGTTCGACGCGCTGAAGAAACACCCCGAGATCGGTGAGCGCATTCTCTCCCACATTCGCCAGCTTCGGGATCTGCTACCGGGCGTTCTGTTCCATCACGAGCGCATGGACGGCCGCGGGTATCCGCGCCGACTCGCGGGGCGCGACATTCCCGTGCTCGGTCGGATCATCTGCCTGGCGGACTCGTTCGACGCCATGACCTCGAACCGAACCTATCGCGCGGCGCTGCCCATTCCGATGGCGACCGCCGAGATTCGGCGCTGCTCCGGCAATCAGTTTGATCCCGGGCTCGCCGAACTGTTTCTCAGGATCGGGCCTCAGAAGCTCTACGATGAGGCCACACAGAATACCAAGGGTGATCCCGACATCGGCCGCATCGGAGCGCTTTGCTCCGCGCTGAGCGGTCGACCGCAGTCGGGACCGAAGCCCGCGTAGGGGGGAGGCGAGTCGCGATGTCGGTGACGGTAAACAAGTACGACCATGTGGCGGTGCTGACCTCGAAGGAGGACATCAATCGCGAGACGGTCGAACAATTCAAGAGCGCGGCGGAAAAGTGCCTTGATGAGGGCATCAACAGCTTTGTTGTGGATTGCGCATCCATGAGCGCGATCGACAGTGCGGGACTCGAAGCGCTGTTGGATCTCCAGGACAAGTGTGAGGACAGCCTGGGAAGCGTGAAACTCTGCGCCCTCGACGAAACCTTGGCAAAGGTGCTTGAAATCACGCGGCTCGTCCGCCGGTTTGAAGTCTTTGCGGACATGGATGCGGCGGTCAAGAGCTTTACGTGATACCGGCGAGAAGTTGAACCGGATAAGGGCACGATCGGAGTACG
>CALLKH010000461.1 GCA_938008425.1 uncultured Planctomycetaceae bacterium
GTCGCCCGTCACGGGCACCGGCCCCATGACCAGCGTCGCCTCCGGCGCGATCGACCGGACGAAACTCGCCAGCATCCACGCCTCTTCGCACGCCATGAACGGCGAAAGAACCACCGCCACCTTCGCGGCGCCGTCGCTCTCGACCACGCGCCCCAGCCCCAGCCGGGCGATCTCATCCAGAGCGGTCCAGTCAGGGTGGTCCAGTTCCGCGCCGCGGCGAACCGTCAACCGGTTTAGCCGTCGCGGGTCATGCGCATACTTGAAGCCGAAGCGGCCCTCGTCGCAGATCCACCAGTCGTTGACGCCGGGATTCCAGCGCGGCTTGAGCCGCCAGACGCGGCCGTCGTTGTGATCGATTGAAATCGTGCAGCCGGTCGAGCAACCGGCGCAGACGCTGTCGGCGTCCTTCAGGAACCAGACGCGCTGCTTCATCAGGAAGTCTTTGTCGAGCAGCGAGCCGACCGGGCAGATGTCGACAACATTGCCCTGCAACTCGTTTTCCAGCGAAATGCCGGGGAAAATGTCGATCTCCGCCTTGCTGCCGCGCTGGATGACGGCCAGTTCACCCGTACCGGCGACTTCATTGCAGAACCGGACGCATCGCGTACACATGACGCAGCGATCCTGGTAGAGCAACGTCTTGCTGCCGATGTCCTTCTTGGGATTCTTGTTCTTGGGATCCACCATCCGGCTGGTGGCGTTGCCGAACTTCTCGGAGTAGTCCTGAAGATAGCACTCGCCGGCCTGATCGCAGACGGGGCAGTCCAGCGGATGGTTGAGCAGGAAGTACTCCATGCACTCCTGCTGGTTTTCCTTCACCTTGTCCGAGGCGAAGCGCACTTCCATGCCGTCCTTGGCCGGCGTCTGGCAACTGGGGAACAGCTTGGGCGCCCAATCCATCTCCTTGGTCTTGGGATTGGGCATCTTCATTTCCATGAGGCAGAGGCGGCACGACGCCACCACCGTCAGACCCGGGTGGTAGCAGTAGTGCGGAACGTCCCATCCCGCCTCAAGAGCGGCCTGCAGGACCGGAACGTTGTCCCGGCACTCGACCGTTTTTCCGTCGATGATGATCTTCGCCATCCGTGCCACGCGCCGCGGAATCGCGGTCAGCGCCTTTTCATGGAATTCGTCGCGATCGGGTCTAACCGCCCCACCGAGCGGCGGTTAGTGTCAGTCGTCCAAAGTTCGTGAAAAATATCACATAGTGGGGAGGCATTCTAGTCCAAAATCCAGTCCGACGCGATAGGGTTCTTTGCGGCGAGGCTCGGCGTCTGGATCAATCGAAGCCCCGGCCGAACCGGTGGCCGACCCGCCCCCCTTACTTCGAGATACGTCGACAGATTATGATGGCACCAGGGTTGGGGAGTTCGTGTTCGCTCCATCCCGCCCGTTTGGTCCATGGCCGGAGACTCAGACTTGTTGGGTTCACGTTTCTTCGCGGCACGGTTCATCATCGGCATTGGTCTCGGCGGCCTCGGCCTGATCGGACTGGGCATCAGCGAATGCAACATGTCGAGCTTTGGCAAAGCGGAGCCGAAGACGCTCACCGCCGCCGAATTGTTTGATCAGGGCTTCGGCGACAACAACCACGTCCTCCTGACCGACTTCGCGCTGGGATCAAACAGCATCCTCACCAAGGTGTCCGGCCGACGGGGCCGGGTCTCCATCGACGGCTGGATCCCAATTGCCTCGCGGCAGGAGGCCCGGGACTACCTTCAGCAAACGATAGAGAACCAAGTGCAGGGGAACTCTGGCGAAGACCCGGAGGATAACTCGCTCGACGACGTCGACTTCGCACCGGGATTCTTCCGCGGCGTCGTCATGATCGGGAATATCAACGATGAAAACGATGTGTTACCGGTATACGAGCGCGAGACCCTTCAGGGCATCGTGACCAAAGGCAGTCGTACGATTGATCCCGGCGACTTCAAACTACTGAAAAAGCACTATCCCGGCGTCAACTTCAAAAACGTTTACGTGCTCGAACTCGATCGGAAACCCGCGGGATTCTTCAAGCTGATCCTCTACTTCGGCGGCGGCCTGGCAATCATCGGCGTTGCGCTCTTCATGGGATTGAAGGCGGGCGAATCGAGCTGACATTCACGAACCTGGTCCACCCATGCCCATGTGCATTCCGGTGGATGGAAACGAGACCTGGCAACCAGAATATGCGGGAGTAAATCATGGACACAAAGAAACTGGGCAGCGTGGGCGTCACGGTGCTCATCATCATTTTGGGATTCTGGTGGCGACTGAGCAATCGCTCCGATCATTCGGCGGAGATCAAGGCCGACACCATGCTCATCGTCGCCCAAATGGAAGGCTACTCCCAGAATCGAGCCATGATCGATTCGATGGCCGATCGAGCCCACAAGTCCGCGTTCGACAAGGCCTACACCATGGCCGGTCGGCGCAAAGGGGCCGTCATCGACCTCGACATTTACTACGAGGAATTCTTCAAGGTCATGATTCGCGATGCCGAGTTGATGAACCGCCTCGACATCAAAACGTCGGTCATGAATCTGCGCGACCTGGAGGTGGAGGACATTCCCGACGAATCAGATGAGTCTGATGAGTCTGACTCCGACGCCGCCGACGAAGAGCCGGAAACCGCAGTCGCCCACGACCCCTCGTCGCCGTTCATGAGCCGATCAGAGTTCGACGCTGCCGACGACGACAGCATCGTGGCCGCCCTCTATGAACACATCTCCGGCGCCCTGGCTGCATCGACGGCCTCCGAGAGCGACGCACTAAAAGCCCTGAACGACGGCCAGCGAATGCTCTACGTCACCCGCACGCTCGAAACCGAAATGTCCAACGGCGGATTCGAGGCTTTCTTCAACAGCCCGGCCGGCCGACTGACGCCGCGTGTCGTCTCCGCCTTTACCCGGGTCGGCGCGAAGAAGCACGCCACGATCACACGCCGTGCGATCGCAGCGTACGCGCGAAATCATCCGGACCAGGAAGTCTTCAAAGTCGACAAGACGGTCAAGGGGTACCTGAAGAAATACAAGAAGGACAAGACGCTGAAGTCAGTGGACAAGGACTACTTCGCCGTGAAAGAGAATCTGGAGGCGTTGTGGTTGAAGTATGTTCGCGAACACGCCGGAGAGTTCGTGGAGGACTAAGCGTTTAACGATCACCGCTTTCGGGCTCATTTTCTTCGGGCGGCCTGCGTACCAGATCGAAGGCGCTCAGGATCCTCCGATCGCGCGCTCTTGCTCACGAATTCGCTTACTGCACGATCATTCGTACTGGGGTGTTCACCTTAGGCGTTCCGCGGCGAGGTCTTCGACAACCTTCCGACTCCAAGCATTTCTCCCTAAAACAGCCGCCTGCGAGCAGTTTTTTCGAATTGACGCGGCCCAATAATCGCGCTCTTGGTGAGCCCTCATTCGCGCTCGGCCGAGGGCTCCCAAAGCAACTTTGCGTTGACTTTTCTGTGAAAATTGTGTTAAAATTGCGTTATTCTGGCGTTGGGCCAAACGTCGAGTGAACGACAAACTCCGTCCGCAAGCGTCGAGACGAATTCCTCAGGCAAATGATCCCGCAAAGGGTCCGATCGCTGGACGAGTCCTTCACGTCGACATTCACAGTTTGAGCAAAAAAAATGGGACGGTCCTGACCTGAGGCAGTGCCGCGGAAGGCGCGATCCGTGGCGGAACTTTCAGCCTGGCAACGATTCGAAATCAAGTACCTGGTCGACGCTGCAACAGCCGCGCGCGTGGAGGCATTTTGCAGGCAGAATCTGGCGCTCGATCACCACTGCAAGCCCTATCCTGATCATCGATATCCGATCAATTCGATCTACCTCGATTCGCCCCACTACTCGCTGGCCCGTTCAGTAATTGAGCGCCGGACGGATCGATTCAAGCTCCGCGCCCGAACCTACTGCGAAACTCACGAGTCGACTTTCGGCCGACCGTTCTTCTTCGAAATCAAGCGGAAGCGCGACGGACTCATTCACAAGAAGCGGATTCTACTGACCGGCAAGCTCGCGGACGAAGTCCTCTGGCACAACCGGTATCCATCCAATGCTGAAGGCCACGACCGCCACGAAGACCTGACCGCGCTGTCGGAATTCTTTCAACTTCGGCAGCAGATCGGCGCGGTTCCGGCGCTGGCCGTTCACTATCGTCGATTGGCGTTTGAAACACAGTTCGGGCAGCGCGTTCGAATCAGTTTTG
>CALLKH010000462.1 GCA_938008425.1 uncultured Planctomycetaceae bacterium
ATTCCCAAGGGATGCCCCTCAGGAACATCATCAGGTATTAACACCACTTTCGCAAAGGGCTTGCGCCCGGTGGTATCCCTGTGACCGGGGTACGTTATCTATTTATTACTCACCCGTCCGCCACTATACGCCATATTGCTACAACGTACCGTTCGACTTGCATGTCTTAACCACGCCTCCAGCGTTCGTTCTGAGCCAGGATCAAACTCTTTAATTAATATTCGTCGATCACGTGACGCCGAAGCGGCACATGAATCATGCGAACTTGACGATGACGCCAGCCGAAGCCGGCGACATCAAAGGCTCAAAAGCTCGTCTGCTAACGAGAATGTTGAGCGTCATCACCCGAGGGCGATGACACACCCAATTGCGATTCGCTAAGCGAATCGACTTTTGGATCGGTCGAAGCAGCCGCTAGCAGGCGGATGCACGACCCACATTCTCATGGCGATCTCTGTTCACTTGTCAAAGAGCAGATTCAACCCGCCGAAACCGGAGTTTCGACGCAGATGCCCGCCTGAGCGACGTTGCCATCCCTCAGCGGCGAGCAGCGTAATTTAGCAGGATCAAAACTCGTGTCAAGCGGACTTCGAGGGATAAATCTCGAAATCTGTTTGACGTTGCAGCTGACCTTTCGCTGAACAGCGGGGGTCTCAGCCGTTTGGTAGAATAGCAGATCAAAAGGCCCGGTCAAGGGGTCCGGCGCCCCGGGAAATCCTGACGACGTCCCCGTGAAAAACCCGGGCGGAAATCACGTTAGAATAAGAGGTTACAGCGGCACGCGAGGGTGGCGGGCCGGAATTCGAAATCCAACGCAGCCAGATTTTCCGCCGGCGACGGCCAGCGACACGACCGCATTAACGACGCCAGGCGCCTGCTTTGGAAAGTGAATCAGAATCATCACGGGAGTCGAGCGCATGAACCGGCAGGAGGCATGGTCCATCGTCTGCGAATTCGTGCAGTCCGTCGCGCTGCGCCAGCACATGCTCTGCGTAGAGTCAGCCATGCGGCACTACGCGGCGCGCGCCGGCGAGGACGCCGACCTCTGGGGCGTCGTCGGCCTCCTCCACGATTTCGACTACGAGCGATGGTGCGAACCGCCGGACCACACGCGCGAAGGCGCGAAGATCCTTCGAGAGCGCGGCGTCGACGCAGAGATCGTCGGCGCGATCCTCTCGCACGCCGAATGGAATCACGATGAGTACCCGCTCGATCGGCCGCTGCGCAAGACGCTGACGGCCGTCGACGAGCTCTGCGGCTTCATCTACGCCGTGGCGCTGGTTCGACCGACGAAGCTGGTCGGAATGGAGCCGTCGTCAGTGAAAAAGAAGATGAAAGCGGCGTCCTTCGCGGCGGCCGTCAGCCGCGAGGATATCGTCCGCGGCGCCGAGCTGGTCGGCCTCCCGCTCGATGAGCACATCAGGAATTGCATCAGCGCGCTTCAGGGTGTCTCGGCGGAGATCGGCCTGGGTTGATCCGCGGCCGGAAGGCAGCGCGATCAGCCGGGAGGGGGTAGCCGGGAAGAGAATTCGGCATGTCAGCAGAGCGGCATGGCCGACAAGTGGTGGTGGAGTTATGAAGTTTGGTCACTTACAGGGGAATCGAATGAATCGTCCATTTCGCCTGAATCACGTCATCGCCGTCGCGATCTGTTTTGCTGCTGCGGCATATTGCGGTTCCGGAGCGGCCCGCGCCGACGAATTGCAGTTCGCGAAGGACCGGCCGTTCGACGTGACCCACATCAAGCTCGATCTCTATCTCGAGCTCGACAACCAGTTCGTTCGATCACGGGCGAGAATCAGCGGCAAGGCGCTTCGGCCGCTGGAGGCGATTCGATTCGACGCCGTGGGCTTCGAGGAGGTGAGCGTCATGACGCGCGGGCGCGACGATGTTTCGCAGCCCTGCGACTTCGAGAACGACGGCGAGCAGATCATCGTACGGCCGCGCTCGCCGCTGGCGGTCGGCGACGAAATGGACATCTTCATCGATTACACCATCAACAAACCGAAGTCCGGTCTTCACTTCTTCGCGCCGAGCGAGGACGAGCCCGATACACCGCACCTTGTCTGGTCGCAGGGGCAGTCAATCGACAACCGTTACTGGGTGCCTTGCTTCGATCATCCCAACGAGCGACAAACGACGGAGATCATCTGCACCGTCGCGACGCCTTACCAGGCGTTCAGCAACGGCCGCCTCGTGCGCATCATCGAGAACGAGGACGACACGCGCACGTTTCACTGGCTCCAGGATACGCCGCACGTGTCGTACCTGATGACGCTCGTCGTCGGCGAGTTCGCGACGCTCGAGACGATGTGGCGCGATGTGCCGGTTTCCTACCACGCGGCGCCAAAGCACGAGTCGAAGCTCGCCCTGTCATTCGTCAACACGCCGAAGATGCTGGAGTACTTCAGCGAGGCCATCGGCGTGAAGTATCCGTGGAGCCGCTACGCCCAGATCTGCTGTCATGGATTCGGCGGCGGCATGGAGAACACCAGCGCCACGACGCTCGGCGAGCGCGGACTCGTCGACGAACGCGGCCGGCTCGATCATGACCCCGACGGCCTCATCGCCCACGAACTCGCCCACCAGTGGTATGGCGACCTGCTGACCTGCCGCGACTGGGCGCACATCTGGCTGAACGAGGGGTTTGCCTCCTATTTCGAAGCGCTCTGGGACGAGGAGCAATCCGGCGGCGAGGAGTTCGCCTACAACATGCGCGGCAAGGCGTCGGCGGCGATTCGAGGCGGCGCGGAGCATCCGATCGTCTGGCGCGGATGGAAACATCCCGACGAACAGTTTGACTCGCGCGCGTACCCCAAGGGGGCGTGGGTGCTGCACATGATCCGGCGGCAGCTCGGCGATGAACTGTTCTGGAAGATGATGAAGGTCTACACCGAGCGGTACGCCTATCAAACCGTCGAAACGACGGACTTTCGTAAGACAATCGAGGATGTCACCGGCCGCAGCTTCGAGCGGTTCTTCTACGACTGGACCGAGCGGCCGGGCGCGCCCGAGGTCAAGGTGACGTACAAGTGGCTCGACGAGGATCGCCTCGCACGAATCGATGTCGAGCAGACGCAGAAGGCCGATGCCTATCACTTCCCGCTCAAGCTGGAATTTCGATTCGGCGAGGGTCGTACGCCGCATGTCATGACGCAGGAAATCCGCGAGAAGAGCAGCCGGTTCTTTGTGCCGCTCGGTGAACGGCCCAAGGCGTTCCGGATCGATCCGGACCAGGCGGTGCTGATGACGCTCAAGCGGCAGCAGTCGAAGGAGATGTGGGCCGCCATGCTATCGGATGAAAATCCGTCGGCGCGGCTGGATGCAGTCGATCATTTCGCCGCAGAGGGCTCCGAGGGTTCGATCCAACGGCTGGCACAACGACTCAGCGAGGATCCGTTCTGGGCGGTCAAGTCGCGGATCGCCGAGAAGCTCGGCGAGGATGGCGGCGAAACGGCCCGCGATGCGCTGCTGGCCAATGTCGCAACCGCCGATCCGCGGGCGCGTCGCGTGATTGTCGAACAACTGGGCGAGTTTTCCGGCGACGAGGCCGTGGCGGCGGCGCTTGAAACGATCGTGAAGAAGGGCGACCCGAGCTACCGCGTCGAGGCGGCAAGTATCAAGGCCTATGCGGCCGTGCTCGAAGGCGATGAGGCCGCCATGGCGATCATCGTTTCAACGCTTGATCGCGATTCGGATCGGGAGGTGATTCGATCGGCCGCGCTTGAAGCGCTCGGCGAAAACGGCGACCCGGAGGCGTTTGAAGCACTGAAGGCATGGTTCGCGCCGGAGAAGCCGTCCGAGTGCCGAGCGGCCGCCCTTCGCGCGATGGGCCGGCTGGTTGCTCGCGGGATGCTGGAAGACAACGAGACGGAGGAAGTCGTGAAGTACATCGATTCGACGCTGGATATGAAGCCGCGGACCATGCTCTTCGCCGCGCTCGGTGCGGCCGGCGATTGCGGCGTCGCGGCGATGCCCGCGGTGAATAAGATCGAAACGCTGGCAACCGAGGGGCATCGGCGGATTCGGCGATTCGCGAAGGATACCGCCGAAAAGATTCGCAAGAAGCAGCCGGAATCCAACCAGCTTTCCGAATTGCGGGAGCTGATCAAGTCGCTTCAGGAGGCGAACAGGAAGCTGACGGAACGGTT
This sequence comes from uncultured Planctomycetaceae bacterium, assembly GCA_938008425.1. Classification (GTDB taxonomy): domain Bacteria; phylum Planctomycetota; class Phycisphaerae; order UBA1845; family UTPLA1; genus JADJRI01. The sequence goes on from CALLKH010000462.1 coordinate 4,152, forward strand.
GAAGAAGATCGAAGCGACGGCCGGTCGATCGTAACGCGACGAGGTGAGAACCAGACGGCGCCCGCCTGAGCGAGGGCGTTCACGGAAACTTGTATGCGAACCATCGTCCTGTTGACGCTTTCGAACGTGTTCATGACGGCGGCGTGGTACGGGCACCTGAAGTTTAAACATGTCGGCATGTGGAAGGTGATCCTCATCAGTTGGGGGATCGCCTTCTTCGAGTACTGCCTGCAGGTGCCGGCGAATCGACTGGGTCACGGCCAGTTCACGGCGGCGGAGCTCAAGACGATCCAGGAAATCCTCACGCTCCTCGTTTTCTGCGGATTCTCCGTCTTCTTTCTGAAAGAAGAACTAAAATGGAATTATCTGGTGGGATTCGCGCTGATCGCGGCGGCCGGATTCTTCGTGTTCAAGAAGTGGTAGGCCTCATTCATTGGAATGGTGCTGCATGTTTCCGGTCATGAGATCAGGCATGGGCGGCGATGGGCATGGGAGCGGCTGGTCGATCCTCATCATCTTCCTGCTCTCACTGGCCTGTGGCGGCGTCTTTCTCTGGTTCTGGCGGGAAACCGTTCGAAGCTTCGAGTGACTGGCGACGATCTAAACCCGAACAGCAAGTGATGGCGGAAAAGAAGAATGACCAAAGGCAGGGCAGCGGGGACGTGGGCGGATTCCTCATCCTGCTCGTCCTCGCGGCGGCGCTCGGCGGTCTCATCCTGTGGATCTGGGGAATGATCTCAAAGAGCGTCTGACCTTCCGACGGATGCCGGCGCATTTCGCGGCGTCGATTCGCGGAGTATACTGGGCGGCGGAAACACGGTTACCCAGGAATCGCCGCCTTGAACACCAAATACGCCATCATTCTTCCGGACGGAGCGGCCGACGAGCCGCTGGTTCAACTCGGGGGCAAGACGCCGCTGGAGGCGGCCCGCATACCGAATATCGACAGCATCGTCGAGGAGGGCCGCATCGGAACGGTTCGCACCGTACCCGACGGTTACGCGCCCGGCAGCGATGTCGCCACGATGTCACTCCTCGGCTACGACGTTCGCGAGTACTACACCGGCCGGGCGCCCATCGAGGCCGTCGCCCAGAAGCTGCCGCTCAAGCCGGACGACATCATATTCCGCTGCAATTTCGTCAACGTGATGAACGGGGAGATGGCCGACTTCACCGCGGGCCACATCCGCAGCGCCGAGGCGAAGCAGATCATCGAGGCCTTGAACGCGAAGCTCTCCGGGCTCGGCGTGACGTTCCACACCGGGGTGTCCTATCGCAATCTCATGGTCATTCGCGACGAGGTGGCGCAGTCGGCGGTGTGCATGCCGCCGCATGACATTCCGAACGAGCGCGTCGCCGAGTATCTGCCGAAGGGCAAGGGGGGAAAGCGCATTCGAGAGATCATGGACCAGGCGCGGGAAATCGTCGCGGGCCACGATGTGAACAAGGTTCGCGCGGACCTCGGCGAGGTGCCGGCCACCGATATCTGGCTCTGGGGACAGGGCGTCGTTCCGATTCTGCCTCGCTTTAAGCAGAAATACGGCGTGCGCGGGGCGGTCATCGCGGCGGTTGATCTGATTCGCGGGCTCGGCAAGCTGGTCGGATGGCCGGTGATCGACGTGCCGGGCGCGACGGGCTACATCGACACGGACTACGCGGCGAAGGGCCGCTACGCGGTCGAGGCGCTGGACGAGTACGATCTCGTGGCCGTTCACATCGAGGCGCCGGACGAGGCGGGCCACATGGGCGACGCGACTGCCAAAGTGGAGGCACTGGAGCGCATCGACGAGCACATCGTCGGCCCGGTGCTTGAAAAACTGCGGACGTTCGACCGGTGGCGAATCCTCGTGTCGCCGGACCACCCGACGCCGGTGGCGCACCGCACGCACACCAACACGCCGCCGCCCTTCTGCATGGCGGGCGCCGACGTGCCGGCCGGCATTCCGAAGCGATCCTTCAGCGAGCGCTGCGCCGAGGAGAGCGATTTTCATGTGAAGCTGGGGCATGAGTTGATGGATCATTTCTTGAGGCGGTAGGAAAAGTCGCGACCGAGGCAACTCAGTTCACGCAACCATTGAACCCTCGCCCTCATAGCCGACGGCCACAACCCCGTTCCCCAGGCCGTTTCAACGGCCTTCCCCGCCGCAGGCGGGCCCTAGGCCAGTCGTTTACGACTGGTGTTCCGACAGCCGCCCCTTTCCCAGCGCGTTTCAACGCGCTTCCCCGGCTGCGACAGCCTTCAGGCATTTCGCCTTTTCCACTGGAAACTGTGCCCACACCACGGCATCATATCCTCGGTTCGACCGGCTCATCAAATTACTAATCATCACTCGGGGAGACGCCGATGCCGCGCAACGTCTATCACGAGATCAATCTGCACATCGTCTGGCGCACCAAGGACGACGCACCGGTCCTGCGAGATCAGATTGAGAACCAGTGCTGGCGGTACATCGTTCATCGGGCCGTCGAGACCCCGGGCGTACGGGTACACGAGATCGGCGGGATGCCGGATCACATCCACTTTGCCGCGAGCGTCCCGCCCACGTTGCTCATCAGCGAGTGGATCGGCCGGCTCAAGGGGGCAAGTTCGCATTACATCAATCATGAGGTCCTTAATCGCAAGACGCTCGACTGGCAGACCGGCTATGGCGTTGTCAGTTTCGGAACGAAGGACGCGCCGTGGGTGATTTCTTACATTCGCAACCAAAAGGAACATCACGGGCGCTGCGATGTTTATGATCGACTCGAGCGAATCGATCAGCCGGACTCACCCATCGCCTGAAGGCGTTCGCGATACCGTAAGCGCGTTGAAACGCGCTGAAGACAGCGCGGCCGCCCGGAACCAGTCGTTAACGACTGGCCTGAGGCCCGCCTGCGGCGGGAAAGACCGCTGAAGCGGCCTGAAAGAATCGACGTGAGCATCCGGGGGGCGAGAAATCGGCCTCTCGTGTTCGAGTTCAGAATCCCCCAACCGGTCGTCACGGGCGCCTGATGGAAATTGCGTTCGCCGGCGATCGCGATCCGAACCCGTCTTAATCGGGAACGAATCTCAACATGGAAACTGGTTCACCGGCTAACCGAGCCCACTCACCGCCCGATCTGCCGCGTGATCGTCGGGTCAGTGATCTTCTTGTCATTCGCGAGCATCAGCGCCTTGCTCAGGATGACGGCCATGCGCTCGTCACCTTCGAACGGCAGGAACAGGTTCGAGTCCGCGGCGGGCTTGACGGCGGATCGGCCCTGGACGATGCACAGGTACTCGTCGTTCGGCTCCATCAGGATGTTGCCGCTGCCGAGATGAATCTTGTACGTGCGCAGATCCCCGCGGACGACCAGGAACTTTTCGCTGAAACTGCACCGGTCCGCGATGGCGAGTCGCGGAATCAGACCCATGAGCACGTCGCGCCGCGTGATCGCGGATTCGCCGAGGCTGCCGAATGAATAACGCTGCCAGTAATCGAGGTGCCGACCGTCCGGTCCGCCGTCCTGCCACGTCGGATCGTTTCCGACACTGGCGACGCCGACGAAGAGATCCACATCGCGCATGATCTCCGAGAAGACCAGCGCGGGTATCTCATCGAGCGGAATCGGCTCCGGCGCGACGCCGCGATAACCCGGCGTGTATCCTCCGCCGCCCGCATGCGCCGACATCATGGCGGTGTCATGACGATAGAACCGGACCTGGTCGGTGGCGATGCGATGAAAGACGCCGGATTCGTTTGTATCGATGTCGTAGTCCTCGCCAAGACCCTCGATCCAGTACTCGGCGCGAAGCTTCCAGTTGGTAAGCGTGCGCGAGGCCGGCGGGTAGTCGGCATCGACGAGCAGTCGCAGCTTGTTCTTCCAGGAGCGCGCGGCGCAGAGGGCGTTGAACTGGTGCTGCCGCAGCACGTGGGCGGCGAATCGATTGGAATACACGCGCGTGTTCCGCTCGGCATCCGTGAGCACATAGACCTCGCGATGGGCCTGCTTGAAGGGCTGCCGGATCTGAAGCGACTCGAGCAGGCGACGCCACGCGAGCACTTCATCCACCGGCCGGCCGATGGGATGCCACAGCTCGACGCGCGAATCATCCTTCAATCCCTCGATCGTGCGTTGATCGACGTCGACGAGAGCCCCATCGTGAAACACGGCGTCGACCGTTCTATCGTCGGTCGTGATTCGCCAGATGAGCCGGCGGGCGATCGTTCCGACGAGCGGATGATCAAGGTAACGCTCGCGCCACTGTGCCATCGGCCACGAACGCTGATCGAGAAAAAGTGAATCGATCCGCGCCCGCTGGGTCGAGAGCATGGCCTGAATGTCCTTGCAGGCCTGTGACAGTTCCTTCAAGTCGGCGCCGAACTCCTTCTTGACGGCCGCCGGTGCGGACTTGACGGATTTTCCATCGGCCCGCGCCCAGTTGAGTTGAACCGAGTCCGTTCCGGCCACGATGACCTCGGCGGTGTAATCGCCGAACTGCTCGGTTCGGCGCCCGGGCTCGTCGAGGCCGAAGGCGGGCACGGCCATCTCCTCAATCTCTTCGCGCGGCAGGCCGGCGCGGCGGGCGGCGAGGTCGAACGCCTTTTCGATCTCCTTCTGCGCGGTGCCGAACTTGACGCGGGTCTTCAAGGTGGCAAGGTGTCCGACCGCCTCGGGAATCATCATCTCCGAGAGGGCGTAGATGGCGGCATTGCCGACCTTGGTCGCGCGCGGCCCGACGCCGGGGATCTTCTTGTAAGCCGACAGTGCCGCCGCCGCGACAGTACGGGCCGCGTCGGGGTCCGGTTCCATCGTCGGCAGGAGCCAGAGCATGCCGCGCAGGCAGTCCGCGTTCAGCTCATGGATGGTTTCTCCAAAGCTTCTCGGGTCCGCATGGAGCTTCGGTCGCTGAAGCCGCGTTCGGCCCCTGGGAATCAGTGAAATCCACTCCAAGAATAGCCCCCGAACCGATTTTGCGCCGATCGCCTCGATGAGTGAATTCGCGGTCTTTTGCCATTTTGAGGATGGTCTCGCGGACCGGGCGGTGAGGAGATGAGTCAGGAGTGCCATCCACCTGCGCCGCTGTTCAGGCGGCATACCACTCACCGTGGCATTCACCGCGTCGCTCCAGACTTCTCCTGGAACCAGGTAGAACCGGGCGCCGTCGGCGATCATCTTCGTCAGCCTGCTCACACGCTCATCGCGCGTATCCAGGAGCGGACCGGGAATCAGCGACGCGCGAAGACGGTGCAGCACGTAGCGCTCGCCCTCCGACAGATCCGCAAACTCCCGGCGACAAATGACCTCCTCGACCACGGTCTCTCGAAATCCGGACGGGTAGCCGTACCGCTGCGTAAACTCGGTATAGAAAAGAAGAAAATCAAACAAGCCGTCGCGATCGAATGTGAATTCGAATCCGCAGAGCAGCGCGACGACCATGTGGGACAAATAATCCGTCTCCCATGCGTTGACCCCTTCCACGCGCGGTCGCTCACGAAGCTGGACGGCGACCGCACGTTCGCAGGCGGCCAGGATCAGGCGGCCCCTGGCGAATGCATCCATGCGCTTGATCCGTTTTCCAATCGCAAGCTGCTCAATTCGAACATTGAAGAGTGGCTCAACTTCTAATGCCTGATCGAACAATTCCTCGATCAGGGCGTGTTCCGCCAGAAGCGGCGAATCCGGTAGCGGCGCCAGACCGATCGGCGCGGCCAACTGCTCCGCGTCCGTATCCGATTCCGCGCTGATCAGTCCCAGGTATCGCTTGAGCTCGGTGAGCACGGCCGGATTGCCCGCCGCCTCGGCACGAAGCGGCCTGACGTCCGCCTGGTCCGATGGCTCCTCAGGCTCGGCGGTGTCGCCACTTGCAATGAAAAGCTGCTCCAAGGTTGTTCCGTGTCGAACCAGGCTCTTGTCGTGACTGGCGCGAAGCCCTGCGGCAAACTCCCGGACGGCGGCGCCCAAAGCATCGCTCACCGGGTGCTCACCGGCAAATCGCTCGATGCTCTTCACGATCGACCCGAGCGGCGCATAGTAAGAAATAAGATCGGGGAGCCGGCCACACCATGACAAGATCGAGAGCAGGCCGTTCTCCTGCCAGGGCAAGGCTCGTCGCATCAGAGCGGAAACAATGGCGACGGAATGCATACGCCTGTTCCCGGAGCGTCGGGATGCCGGGACGTCATGCCATCCGGAATTATCTTCGTCACCTCCTTCGAGACGCTGGGCCTCACTTGCCCAGTGCTCAGATTGGGCTACGGCTGCGAGAATGATCTGTATCGCAGCCTCACCGCGGGATTCAAGAATCTCCCGTCCCACGTCGGTGCTCTTCAATTCAACGTTGTCGTACCATCTATCGCCGAGCCGCGCGACCGCTTCCTCCAGCGCCCGCTCGACGAGGGCGTGTTGGCTCGCCAGCCCGTCGCCCTCGGGAGGAACGAAGGGATTTTCTTTCGGCGCTTTCTCTCGACCGGATTTCCTGCTCCGAGTCGCCATCGCCTAGCCTCCGACCAGCGGCACCAGCTTCAGGAACGAAACCCGGGTCTGCGTCGTGAGTACGATCTCCTCATCCAGGTCCGTCGCCTGGTGATCGTCGACGAGGATGAGAAAACCGCTTCGACCAAACGACTCGACCGCCACATCGAACTGCTTCTGCCAGTCCACCTGCCGGTTCTCCTTCACCCGAACGCCGTTCAGATCGCGCTCGGCGCCGTCCGGCTGGACGAGGCCGCGGAAGATTCGACCTTGAGCTTTTGAGACATTGAAATCCTTGACCTCCTGGTACACCCGGCTGCGGATCAGCTCCCGAACCGTGATCCGTTCGGTCAGGAAATCCAGGCTCAGTTCATTCAGGGTCTGTCCGCTCGACGTTTCATCCCGAATCGTCAGTGTAACTGCCATGTCGCACCTCTCATCTTCCGCAGCAAGGCCCAATTCTGTGACGAAGTTATCCCGGCTCGAACAAGGTTGCCCACGACCAGTTTCCCAAACTGCCCCGTACTTTTCAAGAACTGATTCGTTCGGCCGTCGCCCGGCGTTCCCCCGGGGCCTGGCCGATCGAAAAGGCCGGGGGCGGGGTAATGAGACTTGAGACAAACCCGGTTTGAGCCGACGATGGGAACATGATCCAGACCAAAATCGTCGCCACCCTCGGACCCGCCACCGACTCCGTCGAGATGCTCAAGGCGCTCATCGACGCGGGCGTGGATGTCTTTCGCCTCAACTTCTCCCACGGCAATCTCGAACAGCATGCCCTGACGCTCGGGCGGATTCGCAAGGCCTGCGAGGAGACGGGCTCCATGGCGGCGGTGCTTGGCGACCTGTGCGGGCCGAAGATTCGCGTCGACCCGGTCGAGGATGACGCCTTCGAGATCACCCGCGGCGACCGGATCGACATCGTCGCGGGCCATGTCGTCGGTAACGCCGGGCGCATCTCGACCAACCGGCCGGAGCTGATCGGCGAAGTCGAGGCCGGCCATCGCGTGCTGATCGACGACGGCAATGTGCGCCTGCGCGTGGAGAAATCTCACGCCGACAAGCTCACCTGCGTCTGCGAGGTCGGCGGCACGATTCGCACGCGCAAGGGCCTCAACCTGCCCGACAGCATGCTCCAGATGTCGGCCATGACCGACAAGGATCGCGAAGACCTCGCCTGGGCCATCGAGAATCAACTGGACTACGTCGCCCTGTCGTTCGTTCGCAGCGCGGCGGATCTGCACGAACTCATCGGCCTCTTGCCGCTCTCAGGCAGCGAGATTCGCATCGTCGCCAAGATCGAAACGCCGGCGGCCATCACGCACCTGGAAGAAATCATCGAAACGGCCGACGTGGTCATGGTCGCCCGCGGCGATCTCGGTGTGGAGATGGAACTCGCGCAGGTGCCCGTCCTGCAGAAGAAGATCGTTCGCATGTGCCAGACGGCCGGCAAGCCGGCGATCGTGGCGACCCAGATGCTGCAATCCATGGTCGACAGCCCGACCGCCACGCGCGCCGAGGTGAGCGACGTGGCCAATGCGATTCTAGACGGCGGCGACGCAATCATGCTGAGCGCCGAGACGTCCGTCGGCGCCTACCCGGTCGAGGCGGTGCGGATGATGGGCGAAATCGCCCGCGAGACCGAGGCCTACCTTCGCTCGCGCAATGAGGCGATGCGCGTCGATGCCTCGCGAACGCTTCGGCGCATCTCGACGGCCGTGGCGCATGGTGCGAGCCTGCTGACCCGAGAACTCGACGCGAAACTCGTCGCGGTCTGGACCGACACGGGCAATACCGCGCGACTGCTGAGCAAGACACGGCTGAACGTGCCAGTGATCGGCTTGTCGCCGGACCTGCACGTCTGCCGGCGCATGTCGATGTACTACGGCATCACGCCGATCCCCGCGAAGCGGCCCGAGCGAATCCTGCAGATGCTTCACGAACTGGACGGCATCCTGACGCGCGAGGCGCTGGTGGCGATCGGTGATCTGATCGTCGTGGTGGCGGGCACGCGGCTGGACAAGGAGGGCGCAACGAATGCGCTGCTCATGCACCTCGTCACAGGCGCGGATTCTGCGCCCGTGTTCGCCTGAGACTCGCCGGACTGTACGCTGAATCGCAGCCCGGTCTTCATCGCTGAGCGGCCGGCAGTGCTCACCCATCGCCGTGAATTCCCGCTCCAACATCCGCCGATAAATACCGAGCATCAAGGAATTTGAGACGGGCGAAGTGCGCGCCGCGTGCGACGGGGGAGATGCGAGGAATCCGGCATGAACAAACGCAGTCCATCAACGACGTTGATACCCACGGGCGTCGCCGGCGCGGCACGACCGGTGACGGCCGATCCGACCCCGGCGAACGATCGCACGATTGACTCAGCTGATAGAGTGATCACCGTGTGTCACCCCGTCTGGCGGCTGGGCCGCGGTGGTTTGGAGCGGCAGCTCGTACAGGTGGTCAATGGCCTGGCGGATGAGCGATTCCGCCATGTCGTCGTGGTCAGTGGCTGGAACGAAACGAGCGAGGCGCTGGCTGCACAGCTCGACCCGCGCGCTCGGCTGATCCGCGAGCCTGAGTCGGCGCATGATCGTCATTGGTCGCGGAGGCTTGCGATGATCCTCCGCGATGAGGCGGTCGACGTGGTCCACGTTCGCGGCCTCTCGCTGCTCATGGATACGCTGATGGCGGTTGAGTTGCACGGCGACGCTCGTTTGGCCTGCAGCTTTCACGGATTTCAGTCGGCGGACGACGAATTCTCCGGCGTGCGAAAGAAAGTGATGCGCGAGGCGCTCCTGCGATGCGATGACCGCTGGGCCGTGGGACCGTCGGCGGCGCGGGCGATCGAGGCGCGACTAAACCTGCCGACGGGCGCATTCGGCCATGTCTGCAACGGCGTTGATACCGATCGGTTTACGCCCGTCGCGTCGACAAGCGAGCGAGATCAAATTCGCGCAACGCTCGGCCTGCCGACCGATCGCCGGATTCTGCTCTGCCTTGGAAACCTGAAGCCGATCAAGGGACAACAGGTCCTTCTTGAGGCCATCGGCCAACTGGGGGCCTCGGCACGCGGGCTCTGCACAGTGTTCGTCGGCGAAGACGGCCACGGCGGCGCGCTTCCTGCTTATGCAAAGGCCAAACTGCCGGGCTCGGACATTCGTTTCATTCGAGAACAGGATGACCCGTTGCCCTGGTACCAGGCGGCTGACCTGTTCGTGCTGCCGTCGCTTTCGGAGGGCATGTCCAACGCGCTGCTCGAGGCGATGGCGTGCGGCCTGCCTGTGATCGCCACGAATGTCGGCGGTAACCGCGATGTCATCGAGATCGGCCGCTCGGGGCGCCTCGTCGAGCCGGGAGATGCCCGTGCGCTGGCACGATCGATAAATGAACTGCACTCGGATGAGTCCTGCAGAAACCAGTTGGCAGCTGCGGCGCGCAAGAGAGTTGAAACAGCATTCAATCTGAGGGATAGCCTGGGCGCTTTTGCGGATCGCTATGTCCGACTCGCCGAGCGAGATGAGGTGGAGACCGCGACAAGCGCGAGCATCGCGCCTACGAAGGTATCGCAGTCTACTAAACCGGCATTTGTTGAAGCGGTCCGCTGAGGGGAATTGATGACGTCAATACCGTCGAACTCGTTTATTCACGTCGGCTCGTCGCAGCCGCGGCTCGCACTGCTCTGGCGATACCGCGAGCTGATGTGGATGCTCGCCTGGCGCGATATTCGGGTGCGCTACAAGCATTCCATGCTCGGGGCGGCGTGGGCCGTGCTCCCGGCGGCCGCGATGATGCTGATCTTCACCTTCGTCTTCGGTCATGTCGTGCAGGTTGACGCCCAGAAGCTCACCGGCAGCGCAAATCTTCCCTATGCGTTGTTTGCGTTCGCCGGGCTGGTGCCGTGGACGTTCTTCGCGAACGGACTGACCGGCGCGATCGGCTCGCTCGTCGCCAACCGGCCGCTCGTGACGAAAATCTACTTCCCGCGCGAGGTGTTCCCGATCTCGGCGATGCTCAGCGCCATGGTGGATTTTCTCGTCGGCCTCGCGGTGATGGGCTGTCTCGCGACGGTATTTCATTTTCAGGACAACGGGTGGCGTTTTGAGCTTCATGCGACGCTGGCGTGGATCCCCCTGGTTGTCGCGGTGCAACTGGTGTTCATGCTCGGACTCGGGCTTGTGCTCTCGATGGCGAACCTGTTCTACCGGGATGTCGGCTTCCTGTTTCGATCCATCATTCAACTCTGGATGTTCATCACCTGCGTGGTCTATCAACTTGAAGCCACCAGCGGATGGAAGCGGGCGCTGATCCAGATGAACCCGATGACGCCGATCATCCGGGCGTATCGAGACTGCCTGTTCACTGGACGCAATCCCATCGACGCGTCATTCCTCTGGGCAGCGGCCGTCTCGATCGCCACGCTGCTGGTCGGTGCGTGGTGGTTTCGACGCCGTGAACACCTCTTCGCGGAAATGATCTGAATCGCCCGCGTTCCCGAAACTGAAACGCACATGAGCACCACCGCCATCGAAATATCGGGAGTCAGCCGGAAGTTTCGACGAACCGGCGCGCGCCGGCCGGTGAGCGCGGCCTTGCGGCGGTGGCTTCGCCTTGATCAGCCCTGCCTCACGGACGAACTGAAGCCGGACGAGTTCTGGGCGCTTCGCAATCTGTCGCTCAGCGTTCAACGCGGTGAGGCGGTGGCGCTCATCGGTCCGAACGGAGCCGGCAAGAGCACGGCGCTCAAGCTGCTCGCGGGAATCATGCCGCCGACCTGCGGGAGAATTCGCGTCGATGGCCGCATCTCGGCGCTGATCGAAGTGGGTGCTGGGTTTCATCCGGACCTTACCGGCCGCGAGAATATCTATCTGAACGGTTCCGTACTCGGCATGACTCGAAGCGAGACCCGTCGAAAGTTCGATGCCATCGTGGAGTTCGCGGGCATCGAACCGTTCCTCGACACGCCGCTCAAGCGCTACTCAAGCGGGATGTATGCCCGACTCGGGTTCTCCGTGGCCGCCCATGTGGAGCCGGACGTGCTGATCGTCGACGAAGTGCTCTCAGTCGGTGATCGCGTCTTTCGATCGCGCTGCATGGATCGAATGCGCGAATTTCTCAAACGCGGCACGGCCATCCTCTTCGTTTCACACGACCTGGCGACGGTGGCAAGCTTCTGCGATCGGGCCTACGTCCTGTCCAGGGGCGAGACCGTCTTCCGTGGATCGGCCGGTGAGGCGGTGGAACATTACCACCGCGCGTGCGTGGCCAGCATCGAAGGGGCGGGCCGGGCGGGCCCGACACAATGCAAGGCGCCCGTGTGTCGGATTGCGCGCGTGACCAACCGCGCCGAAGAGGACTGTCACTCGTTCGCGTCCGGAGAGGATATCCGTGTCGAGATCGAGCACGACATGAATGCGACAAGCGGAGTTCATGAGGCGCTCCTTGTCGTTCGGCTGCTACGCGCGAAGGACCTCGCCCAGGCCGGTGCGTGTCGTATCAGGCTCCAGGCGCCGTTGCTCTCCGCGACTGGTCGGACTCGCGTCCAAATGAGCCTTAACGTTCCGTCCGGCGAGTACGTCATTCGATGCTTACCACAACTCAGCGATCGTGCCGGACCCATGGACCCAGGCGGCGAGGCCAGAATCATGGTGCGCGGCCGATCGGAATCCGGCGGCCTGGCGGACCTGAGACCGGAGTTCGAGTTCTCGGCATGATGCGCGGGGGCGCCACCCGCGCCGGATCGAACGGGCGGCCGCGATCTGATGCCGCGACTTCGGCACGCCTATCGCCGCTCAGCCCAGGTATCTATCTAGAGATTGATTTGTTCATCCAGCCGCGGAGCTGAATCACCGCGTCAATGAGACCGACCGACTCCTGCGAGCGCGGCAGCCCCTTCAGCGATTCCTCAAGGCGATCAAGAAGCTCACGGACCTCGCGAACCTTGTTGACGACCTGATCGGGGGGGCCATCGGCAGGGTGAATCATCGTCAAAGGCGACGGGCGGGCATCAGAAGATGCCACGTTTTTCGAAGGAGTCATTGGATCAACTCTTTCCGGCGCGGAAACTCCTCAAAGCCGCCGCGCGCGACTGTTTGTCCCTCCCCGAAACACCCTGCCGCGGTCGCCAACCGCTGCGACGCCTGTCGTTGCGTTTCCGACGCGAACGAGATGCGCGCGGGCGGCTAATCAGGATCCGGCATGGGTTTATTTAGAAATCGGAAAATGGCGCGAATGACATGAGAAAATCGATGGGCGGGTCACCGCTCTGTCAGCGGCTGCTTTGAATGAGCGCTTCGACTGTGATCTTCTGGAACTCCGTCCGTGTCAGGCTGGCGACGGAGTCGCAAGTCTCGCTCAAAAGGCGGACCGACCGGCGTGCCATAGGATCACCATTGACCACGCCGGCAATCGATCCCTTGAGCGGCCCCTCCACCGCTTCGATGATATCCAGAAGTGTCGTCTGACTGGCTGGACGCTTCAGCGTGAACCCTCCAGAACGACCGACCTGGCTTGTTAGTACATCACCTCGAACGAGTTGTTGAAGTATCTTCAATAGATAGCCAAACGGGATTCCCCGTTCCTTGGCGATCTCACGACCCTGAACCGGCCTAGTCAGTCCCCGTTCCGCGATATGCACCGTCGCGAAGACTGCGTATGCCGAAGCTTTGCCAAGATGCATGCTCCGGAACCAACCTCCTTCCTCCGAGCGCCGGCGCCGCGCGGCGGCATGCCGCGCTCTTTCTGGCCGTGCTCCCCCAATTCCTGTGTTCCCTTTCCCTACGAAGACCAGCTAACTCGCCGCGGTTAGCGAGAGACCTCCTACGGACGGCCGCTGTCCTGAATTCAGCACACACGATCTCACTACCGAACATCGGCAAAATATAAGCACTTCCACTAATTGTCTAACATGGTTTTCATGTATTTGACTCGGCCAACGTTGACGAATTTTCGGGAGGCGACGAGCGTGCGAACATGCGCAGTCCAGGTGAACGATCGAGGGTCATAGCACTGCGTGTTTTCACGCATCCGCTTCACGACCGGAACCGAACGACGGAGGTAAATACCCGACCTGAATTCATCGCGCACTGGAACTGGCTGCGGCGGAAGGGAAATCGCGTCGCCGACTGGCTGCGCACCGGTAGTCGGTGTAATTTCAAGCGTGCAACGCGGAGTCAGGACGCAAGATACCCAGTTCGAGGTGATTCCAAGATGATTTCTCGGGGATTCGTAATATGGACAGCGACTATCATCTTTTGTCTTACCGGGGCCGGATGTGAAGTGATCGACGTCTGGCGGCCGCCGACACCCCTGGAAAATGAGTACCAAAAAGGTCTGATTATTTTCTACCCCGGGTCGGCCAACCTGCACTCGGAGGGAATTGCGTTCTACTTCGCGTTTCGGGATCTCGGCATCGACCTCGCCTTCGAGGAAATGCGCTGGACTGACTACCTCGAACATTTTTTTACGGAAGATCACGCCCAGCCCAAGATCAACGACAACGCCCGCATTGAAGCGGATCGTCTGACCGCGTACATGCGAGCGCATCCTGAATCGCCCGTCACGATGATCACCTATTCCGGCGGCGCGGTGTTTGCGCTTCGCGTCGCGGCACTGCTGCCCGAAGATACGCCTGTCGATCGCATCATCATCACCAGCGCCGGCATCTGGCGTGGCACGGATCTGGCACCCGCAATCGCCCACACCCGGCTCGGCATCGTCAACTACTGGTCACCGCGCGAACTGGGGCCGATTATCATCTCGAGAACGCTCGGCCTGGCCGATGGTACTTTTCTCGAACCCGCAGCGACGTTCGGATTCGATCAGAGCCACGAGAAACTCACCCAAATCATGTGGACCCCGGAAATGATCGCCTATGGCAACAACGGCGAGCATCTCGATTTCATCATCAACGTACCCTGGCTGAAGCAGTACATCGCGCCGTGGGTGGTCCTGAGCAGGTAGTCATTACCCGCGCGTTCAACCCCTTCCGAACCGGACCCGCCAAGTCAGCAAGACCGCGAGGAGTCGTTCGAGTTGAGCGCACTGAAGCCCGCGCGCGTCGAGAAGTGAAGTCCAGGGCAAACACCGAGCCCATCTGCCGACAATCCGGTTACAACCGGGGCCCCACAAGTCGCTTGCCAAGCTTGAGTTGCATTAGTGGGCGGCCTCGCGAGGAGGGGAGCGCGGAACGACTCGTCCATCCCACCTTCGCATGCCCGTCACCCGCGCGGTACACTCCCCCGTTTCGATCCCGAAAATCTCAAGGAGAACAGTTTCATGAAACCCGCGATCAGTTGTTGTACGCTCTTCGCCGCGATGATTGTCGCGGCCGCACCCCGCGCGATTCGCGCTGACGCACCTCCCGCCCCCAAGAAGATCACCACCGTCGAAGGCATCACCGAATATCGCCTCGACAACGGCCTCATGGTGCTGCTCTTCCCGGATGACTCC
>CALLKH010000463.1 GCA_938008425.1 uncultured Planctomycetaceae bacterium
TAACTCTTCTCATCAACTTCGCTGCGCTCCAGCTTGTCGATTTCCTCGTAGACAGCCGCGAGTGATTCGAGATCCGTGGCGCGAAAGTATTTTCCGCCGGTCATCTCGGCCACCTGGCTCAGGCTCTTTTCATCCACGGGCACACGGCGCGGGCCGAAAGAGAGGAATCCGACCGGGTCTTTCTGAAACAGCGGGGCGGCGCCGATCGTGTAGACCTTGATGCCGAGCGCTTTCGCCGCTTCGGCCGCCTCCTCGGGTTTGTGCTCGCCCGCGTTCTGTTCGCCGTCGGTGAGCAGAATCACGGCGCGGCTGGTGAGTTTGAAATCCTGTCCCTTCTGGAATCGCCGGCCGATGTTGCGAATGCGTTCGACGGCGAGCAGAAGCGCATCGCCGATGGACGTGCCGTCTTCGTCGCGGGTGACGGGCACGTTGATCTCCCGCAGCGCCCGCAGGACATGCTCGTGATCCCAGGTCAGCGGGCAGACCGTATCGGGGTATCGCGCGAACACCGTCAGCCCCACCAAATCGTCACGGCGACCTTCCAACTCCCGGCCGTCGCCTTTCACAAAGTTGCGCACGACGTTCTTGACCGCATCGAGTCGCGACATCCTTCGGCCGCGCGGGTCCTCGAAGTCGTCGGTGCTCATGCTGCCGGATCGATCGACAACCAGCTCGATGGCGACGCCCTCGGTCTTGACCTGCGTCATCTCGTCGACCTTGCGCGGCCGGGCGATGCAGATCACCAGCAGAACTACCGCGAGCGAACGAAGAATCGGCAGAATGGCTCTCGCGCGGGTCCGACGACCGGCGTCGAAGCCGGGCAGTGATTTAATGGAAGAGAATTTGATCGCCGTACGCCTTTTCGGGCTGAGCCAGTTCCACCAGACCAGCGGGACCAGTCCGACCGCCAGCGGCAGCACCCAGGGGTACGCGAAATAGTCCTGAACGTTCATACGGCCGCCCCCTGTGGCTCCGATCGGGTACGGTCGCCGGATGTCATTGCTGCGGCATCCGGCATTGACGCACCGGCCGTATCAATGATGAGGGCCCGGGCGGAGTCGCCGACCCACGCGATTTCATCGGCGGTCGGCTGGTGGCGTGCGTACTTGACCGGGTCGCAGGCCGCGGTGAATCGGCGAAGCGTGTCCTTGTGGCGATCCATCAGGTACGGCGCGTCCTGAAGCGAGCGGATGAACTCCTCGCTCGTCTGCTCGCCGGCCATGAAGCCGAATCGAAGTTCGACGTAGCGCCGCAGCAGGGCATTGAGCCGGTAGAAGTACTCCTGGATCCGGCCGCGTTCGATCAGCTTCTCGGCCGCCAGCAAGTCGAGCTCCCGCAATGCCCATTCGTCCGGCGGAATGACGGGCGCTGCGATCTCACCGGTTGCCGCTCGCCGTCGCCGCGCGATCCAGCGGGCGAACAGCGCGACGAGCGTCACAGCGCCCAGCACGCCCAACGTCCACCAGAGAATGCGATACTCCAGCGGAATGGGGAGCGACATCGGGCCCTTTACGTCAGCAAGATTCTCGTCGACGCGAATTCGCATCTCCTCGGTGGCGAGTTCGTCGCGATAGAGCGTAGTCGTGCCGTCGGCCTTCTCACGTGGATCGCTGAAGTTGAACGGCAGCGACGGAATGACAGCCTCGCCCGGAACGACGCAGGCCAGCGTGTATCGCCACTCGGCGCAGTTCAAGAATGGCTCGCAATCAGGGCGGATTTCCTCGGTCTGCGTCACTTCGAAATCGCCGACGATGCCTTCAAACTGGGGCACGCCCACTTCCACACCCTGTTCGGCTTGGACGTGAATTGTGAGTTGAATGGATTCTCCGGAGAGGATTCGATCCTTGTCGGCGGTGACGGTGACCTTCAGCGGGCCCTTTTCCTGGTTGTCGACGATGGGCTTGGCGGCCGCCCGCTGGGTGGTGGGGGCCGAGGTCGCGATCGGCGGCGGCTCGTCACAGCCGGCCACGATGACGCCCAGCACCATCGGCCAAGCCAGGAGCGGAAGGACCCACCCGCATCGCCGACGCGACGACCGCGACGCCACGGCCGTGGCATCTGTGCGCTGAAAGCGACGGGTTGAATCGGGCGCTGGCATCAAATCCGGCGTCCCCTCTTGCGGAAGTAGCGGGTGAGCGGCTCCACGATCGACTCGCCCGTGCGAAGCAGGATCGCCTCGGTCTTCATCCGGCTGAAGAAGGCGTCGCGAGTCTCGTCATCCCGAAGCGCTTCCATGCGATACATTTCACGAAAGGCATGACTGCTCGTATCAACGATCACCCGCTCGCCCGTCTCGCTGTCCTCGAGCTCGATGAAACGCACCTTTGGAATGGTCTCTTCCCTTGGATCGCGAACGACCACGGGAATGATGTCGTGCCGCCGACGGGCGATCTGAAGCGGCTTTTCGTATCCATGGTCCTTGAAATCGCTCACGATGAACACGACGGACCGGCGCCGAAGCACACGGTTCAGATGCTCCAGCGCGCCGGCGATGTCGGTGCCGCGCCGTTTCGGCTCGAAGGTGAGCAGTTCGCGGATCACGCGGAGCACGTGGTGCGTGCCCTTGGCCGGCGCGACGTGCAGCTCGATTTCATCGGAAAACGCGATCAGGCCCACCTTGTCATTGTTTGTGATGGCGCTGAAGGCGAGCGTCGCGCCGATCTCGGTGACAAGTTCGCGCTTGAGCTGCCCGGAAGTGCCGAACGACTGTGAGCCGCTCGCATCGACCAGCAGCATGACCGTCAGCTCGCGCTCCTCGCGAAACCGCTTGATGAACGGCCGGCCGTGGCGTGCGGTGACGTTCCAGTCGATCGAGCGGATGTCGTCGCCCGGCTGGTATTCGCGAACCTCCTCGAATTCGATGCCCTGCCCCTTGAAGGCGGAGTGATACTGACCGGCGAAGACGTCGCTCGCCATGTGGCTTGTTCGGATCTGAATCCGGCGAATTCGCTTGAGGAGGTCAGAGGTTTCCATTTGCGGTTGTCGTTCGTGGCCGATCACTCACGTCGATCGGAAGCCGCCCCGGCTGGATCGACCCTTTGCGGATCTTTCTACGGCACCGGCACGTTGTCGAGAATCGTCTTGATGATCGAGTCGCTCGTCTGCTCCTCGGCCTCCGCCTCATAGCTGACGATGACGCGGTGCCGGAGCACGACCGGCGCGACGTCCTTCACGTCCTGCGGCGTGACGAAGCCGCGCCCGGCAAGGAATGCGTTCGCCTTTGCGCCGAGCGTGAGCATGATCGAGGCCCGCGGCGATGCGCCGTACTGAATCAAATGCTTGATGTCCAGGTTCACGCTCGAGGGGTTTCGCGTGGCCACGACGATGGAGACGATGTAGTCCTTGATCTTGTCGTCGATGTAGATTTCGTCCACGACGTTACGGGCCTTCAGAATATCCGCCGGGTCCATGACGGGCTGGACGGTCGGCGCCGAATGCGTGACGGCCATCCGGTCGAGAATCATTCGCTCCTGCTGCGGTGTCGGATAGGTGACAGTCACCTTCAGCATGAATCGGTCGACCTGCGCCTCGGGCAGGGGGTAGGTACCTTCCTGTTCGATCGGATTCTGGGTGGCGAGCACCAGAAAGGGCTTCGGCAGCGGATAGGTCTGGTCGCCGATCGTGACCTGCCGCTCCTGCATTGCTTCCAGCAGGGCGCTCTGAACCTTTGCCGGCGCGCGATTGATTTCGTCGGCCAGAATGATGTTGGTGAAGATCGGCCCCTTCTTGACCGTGAACTGACCGCTCTGGGGCTGGTAAATCAACGTGCCGATGAGGTCCGCCGGCAGCAGATCGGGCGTGAACTGAATTCGCTGAAAGCCCGTGGCGATCGCGCGGGCGAGCGTCGAAACCGCCGTGGTCTTTGCGAGGCCCGGGACGCCCTCGAGCAGAATGTGGCCATTCGAAAGAAGCCCGATGAGCAGATTCTTGATCATCAGGTCCTGGCCGACCACGACGCGACCGATCTCGTCGCGAAGCCGGTTGAACGGATCACTCGCGCCTCGCACCATTTCACTGATGTTCTTCACGTCCAGTTGCGACACGAATTAACTCTCCCTGTCTTTGAAGCGCCAGAAAACCGGTCCGGAAACCTGCGGACTTGAAACGAATTCCGCTTCCTGACCGTTCCCCTCAGAGACGACCGAGGCCCGCATTTCCTGTCATCGATCAGTGTTTTTTACACGTCACGCGACCCCGCAGAATAGGGCGACACCGCGACGCGGGCAAGGCCGCGAATGGACCCGACGCGGCTGTCATCGTGCGGTGTCGATGGCCGCGGACTGAAACCGTTCGTGAGAAATCTGCTTCCATCCGGTTTGCATCAGCTCGAATGCCGCATAGGCCAGAAGCAGGCAGAAGGCGACGCGGATCACCTTGACCGGCCATTCATGAACCTTTCGGGCGGTGAACCAGGCCGCGGTCATGGCGGTGGGAATCAGAAATGCCGCGACGAGCAGGGCCTCGGTCCAGCGGTGGCCGTGCGAGCCGAGCTGGCTGGCTTTGAATGCCGCGCCGACGAAACTCGACCAGAGCATGGTGACGGCCGAGTTGGCGATGGCGTTGCGAAGTGGAATCCTCAGGCAGACCTGTTGGGTCGGCACCGCATAGAGCCCGCCGCCGATGCCGAGAAGGCCGCCGAGTGAACCGGTGGGCAGGCCGATGCCCACGAAGATCAACGCGCGCGAGAATCGCGACGTCGATTCATCGGTGACCGGCTGCATGCGCGATTGCGACGCGAGACGCGCCACGTTGTAAATCAATACATAGGTCAGAAACACGGCGAACGCGATCTGAAGATAGCCTTGTCCAGCGCCGCGGAAGACGGCAAGTTCGCTCAGATAGACGCCGCAAACCACGCCGACGATCGCGCCGGGAATCATCCATCGCGTGATCGAGCGAATCGTGGCCCGCGCCTGCTGATGACGAATGACAGAAGGCCCGACGATGAAAAAGTTCACGATCATCGCCGCGGCCTGGTAGAGATGCTGCTGATCGCCGCCGTAGAGCAGCACCATGGCGGGAATCATGACGATCGATCCGCCGATGCCGAGCAGTCCGCCGCAGGCGCCGGCGAACAGGCCGACCGGCAGCAGGAGCAGATAGTCGGTTAAGGTCATGTCACTAGAATACGGGATCGATGCCTTAAGTGAAGGACAGCCGATGCGGCGGTGTGCGGGCAGCAGGAGAGGGCGAACATCCCTCCTCCATTGGTCGGCCGTCAGCCGGCGACGTGTTCGATCGAGGAAAATATCGTCTCTAAATAGTGAAACACCGGCGCGCGCCAACCGATAAGCACATCGCCGAGGATCGGCGCGCGAAAGCGCCTTAGTCGCACGGAGTGCGACGCCGACGGAAGCACGCGGTTTTCGACCTCCCGAGCCGGCACTTTGGGGTCGAATGAAGCGATAGTCGGCTGGTTGCATGCAATACACACGTCGAGGCCGCTGGGGGGCGGCCTTGTGCGTTTTTACCGCGTCGATGTACGAGTCGATTCTGAGCCGATCCCGGCGATGGGATGATCTTCTGAATCGTGTCGGGTCATGGCGGGTCAGCGAGACGCCGAAGCCCCCGTCAAGAGGCCCCATAAAACACGGGGAATTCTCAAATCAAGCCGTCCGACCGGTTGGCCGATAAGGGACGTGCCGTCACATGTTCAGTGAAGCGAAGGGAGTCGTAATCCATGATGCATTCAGAGACGCTTGAGTCCATTCGACGATCGGCCTCCCTTCCCTCGATTCCCATCATCGCGACCCGCTGCTATGAGATGACCCAGGATGCGTCCTGCGACTACAACGAACTGGTCGATCTTTTGACGACGGATCCCGGCATCGCCTCCAGCGTCCTTCGCCTCGCCAACTCGCCGCTCTTCGGCGTGACGCGGCAGGTCAGTTCGCTCAAGCAGGCGATCGCGCTATTGGGCGTGAAGCGAATTCGCGAACTCGTCCTGGTGCGCTATCTGGTGCAGAAAACCGAGGACATGGGCGGCGGCAAGATTGATCTGAACTACTACTGGCGCCTCTCGCTCACGACCGCCATTCTCACCGCCAAGTTTGCCGACGCGCTCGCGCCGCAGCATCGCGATGAGGCGTTCATGGCGGGGCTCCTGGCGGACGTCGGCGTGATCGTGCTCTCCAGAGCGCTGCCGAAGCAGTACGGCCCCATTGCCGAACGGTATCAGCCGCACGAGAACGAGGACTGGGTGCAGGGCGAGTACAACCTGCTGGGCGTCTCGCACGGTGAAGTGAGCGCGATGGTGCTCGAACAGTGGAACCTGCCGAAACCGCTCGTCGAAGCGGTTCGCTACCACCATGCGCCGATTTGTGATATTCCAGCCAAGTGCGAAGGCGCGATCCTGGCCCGCATCATCAGCGGGGCCGGGACCATCGCGAAAGTGCTGTCGCAGACGAGCAATGTCGAGTCGGCCGTCGATGTGTGCAAGGGAGCCATGGAACGCGTGGAACTGGATCTCTCGGTTCTCGTCCGGGCGCTCGACGGGATCGATGACGACATCGTGCGAATGGCCGAACTCCTCGGCGTCGATGTGCTCAACACCAAGGTCTTCAGCCTGATCTGTGAACAGATGTCCAAGAGCCTTGAGAATCAGGTCCTGGCGGCAAACTGAATCTGTTTGCGGCGCGACCGGCTGCAATCATTCCTCGATGATCACCGTCTCCGAGATCGCGTGATGCGTCTTGCGTTCGATCGCGCGCACCACGCCGATGCGCTTCGTGCCGTCGGGCCCCGCGGGCGCCTTGGACGATGCGGAATAGGAGATCACCGTCGGAATTCCCGGATAGAGTGCGATCGAGGCGTCGTCGCCGCGCTTGACGCTCAGCGAAACGGGGCTGGCGTAGAGATACTCGATCGTCATTTCCACCTTCGCGGAGGCATCCTTGTCGGCATGGGTGAAGGCCGGTCGAACCTCCAGCTTGCAGGCGGCCTCGGCGCCGGGGCTGTTGAACGACAGTTTCGCATGCGGTTCCGCGAGGCCGTCCTGGGCAATGGCGTGTCCGTCCTTGTCATAGACGTTGATGGCGCAGTCCGTGAACTTGATGTAGTCCTCGGGCGAGACCTTGATCGTGATCCGCGCCGAGCCAAATTCCTTGGTGAACTTCAGCGGTATGGTCGCGGTGTCATCATCCGGTGTCAGCGTCTTAGTCTCGATTTTTCGACACCCCTCGATTTCGCCCTTCAGGTCAACGAACGCTGGGCGGTCGAACTGATTGGTCAGGGTGATCTTGCCGGAAGCCTTCGAACTCGGTGTGTCGCCGAATTTCGTCGTGTCCTGGCTCGGCGCTGAAATCCCGTCGAAACTCACTTCCAGCGTGTACGCCGAAGTCTCGGCCGCCCGTTCACTCGTGACCGGGATCTCCCACACGCCGGGCGACAATTCTTCGCGGACCGTGTACACCGACTCGAGCTTGTCGTTCCTTGTATCGAGCTTGACGGCGTAACGGGGCTGAATCGATCGGCCGTCGGGTCGGAAGAGGTAGTAGGTCTGTGCGGAACTCGCCTGGCCGTCGAGGGCCTTG
Organism: uncultured Planctomycetaceae bacterium; assembly: GCA_938008425.1. GTDB lineage: Bacteria > Planctomycetota > Phycisphaerae > UBA1845 > UTPLA1 > JADJRI01. The sequence goes on from CALLKH010000463.1 coordinate 7,533, forward strand.
AGCGTCACATGCATGGCGCTCGCGCCCGACAGGACTTCGACGAAGTGCCGCTGAACTTTCCAGCCGTCAACTTTCTGATTGGGGATCGTGATGCGACAGTCGCCGCCGGGTGAGACGCGGTGGGGAACGACGATGCTGCTGACCAGCCGGAGAATCGGCGCGCCGTCGGCGGAGCCGGTGATGACGGACGCATAGAGGCCGGGTGACTTGAGCTTGTCAGCGTTGTAGCGAACACGAACTTCGGCGGACTGTTCGCCGCGGAAGTAGATTTGATCCTGCTCAATCGTACACCAGTCGGCGTCGCTCTTGAGCGTCAGCCGCTTCGAAAACGCGGTGATCGCGGTGGCGTCTGCGGTGGGCACGAACACCGGTTTGATCGTAAAGACCTGGTCCTTTCCGTCCGGGTAATAGCCGCCGCGCCAATAGGCCGCCGGCGCGGTTCCGCTCGCCGCCATCGGGCTCTCGGTGGAGATGTCGAATCCATAGAGAGGATCGCTGCTTCTTGATTTGGCGATGGTGTCGAGCCACTTGACCGCATCGGTGAGATTGGGAACGCCCGCGCCGTAGTCGAGCGTCGTGTAATGGTTGATCGGCCGGCCCGACGCCTGGAGCGCCTGCTTAATCCAGTCCGCCCGCGGCTGGATGCCCTGGTTGTGCAAGGACTGGGCGAGAATCGCGCAGAGACCGGCCGCGTAGGGCGAGGCCATGCTCGTTCCCTGCCAGAAGTCGCCGCGACGCGTCCAGCGGGGAACCGTTGAAGTCTCCATGCCGGGCGTGGCGATGTCCGGCTTGTCGAGCTCGCCGCCGCGCGAGCTGAACTGCGTGAGCTGCGGGGCGTCGATCTTCTCGCCGCGAACGTCGGCCGCCGTATCGACGGCGAGCAGCGCCGCGACGCTGATCGGCGAGGTCGCTGCGGCCGGCGTGCCGACCGACGAGAGGCCGGGGCCGTTGTTGCCGGCGCTGGTGCAGACGATCAGGTTGGGGTTCTCGCGCATGAGTTTTTCGAGAAACGTGTCGATGTCCGAGCTTCCCTCGTTCATCGAACCAATGCCGTAGCTGAGGTTGCACACCACGATGGCATGGTTTTCCCGGGCATACTTCGCGGCGTATTCGAACGCGGCCTTCTTCGAGCCGGTGACCGTCGCGCCACCGGCGAGGCTGTTGTGCCCGAGCTTAAGGCTGATGACCTTCGCCCCCGGCGCGACGCCGTGAAAGTCCGGCTGTCCCTGAATCTGGTGGCCCGCCGCGATGCCCGCCACGTGCGTACCGTGGCCGCCGTCGTCGAAGTGGAACGATGCGATTCGCTTCTTGATGAAGATGTTCACGGCGCAGGTCATCGGCTCGATCTGCCGCTCAGGGCGCTCGCGGTAGAAGGTGAACCGGTCGTAATTGAGCTTGTAGTTCTTCAGCGGCTTGTCGTCGGAGAAGTCGCGATTGAGATTCGTATCGACGTAGCAGATGGCGTCGTCGTCGGTGCCGTCGTCACGACTCACGACACAGACCGCGAAGGCGTCGTCTTTCGTGCCGTTGTCGTTCATATCGGGGACCGATGAATTCTTGAACATGGACTCATCCAGAATTCCGAACCAGACGGTTGTGCCCTCGGGGGTGGGTGGTACGGCCGCCGCCGGGAGCGCATAGTATTCCGGCTTGCCGTCCTTGGCGTAGTAAAGGATCTTGTCCCCGGTCTCGTTCCACAGGGCACGCGAAAGCGAGACGTCGCCCTCGGTTGAGAAATCCTGCACGTCGACGACCTTCATTTCGTTGGTCGATGTCATCATCAGGCCCGGCACATCCATGTCTACGCCGGTGTCGAGCACCGCGATGACGATGCCCCGCCCGTCGGTTGTCGGATTCGCCTTGAGATAGGCGTCCACGCCCGAGGTGGACAGCGACAACTGGGTCCACGGCATCGGCTGGCCGACGGCCGGGCCCGTCGAGATCAGTATCACGAGCGCTGCGAGCGCTGAAACGCATCGAATCATCTGACTTACTCCGTTGTCGTTGGGATTGCCTTCATGCACGGGCCCGTCGGCCGGTCGAATCGACCGCTCAACCGACTTGAAACCCTGTGAAATTCAGGCCCGAAGGTATAACGGAACCGGGCGACCAAGTCCAACCGACCCCTCCTGTGCGGTCTGGCAGGATAAGGGGATTGATCTGACTTGAGGGAGAAGCCGCAAGAATGATGCGGTCATGATTGACGGGAATTAATGCGATTCGCCGTAACGACTTGCCGCCGCCGCCAGTTCCTGTCGGATCTCGTTTCGCAGAGATGCAGGCCGCAGGACTTCAGCCTTGTCTCCGAAGCTCATGATCCAGCGCTTGAATTCAATGACGCCTGCCAGGTGGAACGTGGCGACCAGTGCCTCGGGTTCATCGGACGGGAATTCGAAGAGCGTCTGATCCGAGGACAGCCAATGAAGTTGCTGGCTCGGGTGCCATTCACGTTCCTCGACCAGGCCCGCCATCGATCCCTCAAACTTGACAACAATTTCAATCGGTCGTTCGCCGGACTGGCTGATTCCAAACGTATCGCGGAACGCGGAGTCGAGGCGAAAGTCGTCCGGCCTTTCGAACGTCGAAGTCTCCAGGGCGGCGGATTGAATTCGAGAGACTTTGAAGACCCGAAATGCATCGGCGCGATGCGAACGCCCGACGGCGTAGAGATCATCCTCGTAGAGTACGATGCCATAGGGATCAAATCGGGTTTCGTAGGTCGATCTCCGCCAGAGTGAACGATAAGTCACGTTCACCTGGTGATTCGATCGCGCCGCCTCGAACAGAACCTTCAGGACCTCCGCCTTGTCGGCGTAATTCACCGAGCCAAAGCCCCGAACGTGGACGGCCTCCTCAAGCCGCGAAAAGTGATCGAGCGCCGGCGCGGGCAGGATGCTGCGGATCTTGGAAAGAATGCGGTCAAGGCCGTCGGCGAACAGCGTGCCCGTCAGCGGCCGAAAGAAGTGCTCGGCGATGTGAAGTGAAATCGCCTCGGTCATGCTGAGCACGAGCGGCCCGGTCTTGAAGAAGTCATGCGGCATGCGCCAGAAGCGCTTCCCGGTCTCGTCGGCGTCGAATTCAACGGGAAACCCGAGTTCCTGCAGGAGTTCGAGATCGCGCTGGATCGTACGCTCCACCACGTCGAGTTCCTGGGCGAGATCCTTCAGGGCGATGCCCTCGCCCCGGGTCTGAAGGAGCCTCAGCAGATTCCACTGTCTCAGTAATTGATCGCCGCGTGCCATCGATGCCACCCTCCGACCGGTGTACCACCTCTGACATCCTAAAGACTTCGGAATTTTGAAACAAATTCCTTCTGTCCGACCCGAACTGTCGCGGCTTCGAAATATTTTTCAGGCTGGGCGCGCATGAAGCGCCATGAATCTCGGCTATGTGTTCGGGATTGGGCAACTCAGAAACAGGAGGTATGAGTGATTTCCACGAGAGACACAGTGCTCGTGCGGCTTGTGACCGATAATATGGTCGCTCGCGGGCGAATTGCGGCTGCGCTATTGGATCACGACGACTTGGTTTTGTTCGATGACGGCCAGGCAGACGGGCAGGGCTTGAGTTCGCCACGTGGTGAACCTGTCGTTGTCGTCATTGTTGGGCCGGACGAGGTGATCCCGAAGGACGGCACCGCGGCGCGGTGGGGCGGGCCGGGCGATACTCGACTCCTGATGGTTGCTCAGCAGGTAACCGACGCCATCGTCGAACGCGCCCTGCAGGCAGGGTGTGTCGGAGTGCTCCCGTTCGATTTGCTCCGAACCCAACTGGCGGATGCGATTCGCGAGGTCTCTCAAGGCGGAATTTCCTTTCCGCCGGAAGTCACCCGAAGAATTGTGTTTGAGCGAGATGGCCTGCGACTTCGTCCTTCAAATCCATGAGGAATAATCCGAGAGAGGACGGCGGAACAGGGGGGCCGCCGACACCTTAACGCTCGTTTTCCCTTCGCTCACGACGGCTTGCGATGGACTGCAACCCCATGCGGACCATCCAAGCCGTCGTGCTCTCTTCGTTTAAGACAACTTCGTCCGACGGTCCATCGATTTCCTGATTTCATTGTCAATTCGATAAATTGAAGAGCCCCGGTCGAAGACGACCGGGGCTTTCTGATACTCGAATTGACTCTGTGCCCCTCGAGGGAAGGGCGTTCAGATCTGTCTCAGAGGGCCGGACGTGGCTTCGGAGCTTCCTCGTTCTCAGTGGCCACTTCAGCAGGCGGTTCGCCGCGGGGCATCAAAGTTCCGGTGGCCGCATTGATGACCGGGCCGAATCGCTTGAGGATGTCATTGATCTTGGGTAGTCCGGCCGTCGCGAACCGAACCGTGAACTGATTCGGCGACTGGGCGACGGTGAACCAGACGACAGTGTCCTGACAAATCTGAGACACCGGGTTCGCCACCATCGACACCTGCATGTTGTTCGCTCCCGTCGCCACATGGGCCAGGCGGCCCGCGTGCGCCGCGAACAGGATGCTCGTGTCGGCAGGCATGTTCTTGACCACGCGCCCCAGGCTGTCGTCCTTGAGGATTGATCGGCCGCTCTTATGCGTCTGCACGGCCGCCTTCAGGGCGTCGCGCGTCAGCCCGAAGACGACGCATCCGTCGAGTTCGCCGAGATAGACACGACCGAATTCGGGTATGGTGTACGCCGTCGCGGTGACACCACTGACCGTCGTCTCCTCGGGGGCGACGGGCTCCTTCCCGCCGAAGAGCCCGGGGAGCTTCAGAATCTCGTTCCAGAGCGCCATGGACTTGGCCGAATCGTTGACGGAGACCACGACGCCGACATTGGGAACCGGCATGTCGTGGCGTCCCTGCTTGATGGTGCCCATCGTTCCCGGCACGACGAACGCGCAGATTTCCTGCATGTTTCCGAAGAATTCGCGGCCGATGTCGAACCCGCTGATGGCCGGCGGTCGCGACACCGGATCGGAGGCGCTGTCGCCGCGGGCGCTGCCTTCGATCTTGATTTCGGGATTCAGACCGATTCCGATGATCGCACCGGCGTCGCTCGGCACCTTCGACAGGCAGTTCATGCTCATCGGCGACAGACGGAGAAAGTTGTAGACCAGGCTGTGATGATCGTCGGCCAGTCGAACCGCCAGTCGTGCGGCCAGCACATCGTCATCGATGCCGAATGAAAGCGTCGCCCATCGCAGGCCCTCAAGGTCGGCAATGGCATTGACCTGTGCAAACTCCCGTTCGTCTCGCGGACTCAGGTTGCCCTTGACGCTCGCGATCACCTTCTGCAGGTCGACATACGCGAACAGCGTTCCGGCGCGCCGTCCTTCCATGGCCGCGGTCAATTCCTGGTTCGAGGCGAGCGACGTCTCGCGGCCGCCCTGGATTCGAGAAGCGACTCCCTCGACGAGTCCGCGGTTCGTTCCGACCACGAGCAGCGACTCGGTCAGCACGCCGGTGACGAGACCGACCTCCGGAAGCTGGGCGCCGAAGGTTGGAAGACCATGAATCTTCTCCGCCGTGGGGGCGAACTGAAACGCGGTCTCCAGTGCGCCCTTGAGCATCTTGACGTCGCCATGATGAATCACCACGACGCCGGTCGGCGGGCGATCGCCTTCGATGTCGATATCAGTCAGTGCCACGGCTGCGCCGCCGAACTCGCTCATCGCGTCGAAGATGGCCGGGCTGATGACGATTTCGCTGGGAATGTGAAAGGGGACGGTGGCCTGCATGCTGGGCCGCTCCGCGAGCGCCGCGGCGATGGACTTGTCCGTCAGCCCGAGCATTCCAGCAAGCTGCCGTGCGATGTCACCGGGCCGTCGAAGCTCCAGATAGGCGACGGCTTCCGGCGGCATGACGCTGGCGAAGTCGGTAGCGATGAGATAGTCTCGGCAGCGATCGGCGCCCGCCCGGGCGACGCGCGCATCGCGGGCCGACGGGCGGCTGCCGAGAACTTCTTCGTAGCCCGCCCTGGCGGCGGCATAGTCTTTCATTTCCTTTTCGAGGTAGTAGGCTTCATGAAGGGCCGAGTTGGAGTCCGTGTCCGACTCCAACGCCGCAGCCCACGCATTTGATGCCCCCAGCGGATGGACGATCGCGCCGCCGACGATCAAGATGGTGAAGAACAGGTGCCTGCTAAAGATTAGAGCTGTCATGTTGGAATCCTCCGGTGAGTCTTGAATCAACCCGGTTGGTCTTGACGCGTCGCCCGCACCACGAACGTGGACAAGTCGGCCGCCATTCTCGAATTGGCGCGGCCGGCCGGAATATTTTCGAATTGGTTCGACGATTTTGGGTCTGAGCCCCGAATGAACACCGTCACACAGAATCGACGCGAGAATGACCGTCCGGACGGCGGTCCGGACCCCTCAATGATGCAGTTCGGACGGAACCGCGTTCTGACGTGGATCGGCTGGGGCTGTGCGCTGATTGCCGTGGGTCATGTGATTCTTAACCGCCTGGTCTGGCTGGCGATACCGCTCCAGACTGATACGGGCATGTGGGCGTACATCGGGGGTCGGATTCTGGAAGGGGCGTTGCCGTATCGGGATCTCTGGGAGAGTAAGCCGCCGGGGATTTATTACCTGTTCGCGGCCGTTGAGTCGTGCTTTGGAGATTCGGCGTTTCACGGGCTGGTTTGGCTGGACGGCGTCCTTTCGGTGGCGGTTTTTGCGATCACTTACCGAATCGCAACGCGATTGACGACGCGCTGGGCCGCCGGATGCGCGCTGCTCCCTCTGAGTCTTGTGTTCGGTCACCGCGTCCTGTCGGACTGGGGCGACAATCTTGAAAAGTTTGTCGCGCTGTTCGAGATGATTGGGATCGCCCTTGTCTTTCGGCAGATGCAAGAGTCGAAGAGCGGCTCGAAACCGCCCGGCATGCGATTTTGGATGGTAGCCGGCGTCTGTGCCGCACTCGCGAGCATGTTCAAGCAAACGGGACTTGTGCTGATCGCCGCGACCATGATCCTTGGCATCATTCAGCGACTGCGCCCATCAACACGACTGAAGCACTTCGACGGCCGCGCGCTGCTTGGAATAGGGTTGGGCTTTGTCGCCGCGTGGCTTCCGGTGCTGATGTACCTGGTGCTCTCCGGGATGGGGCCGGGGTTTCTCGAACAGGCGGTACTCTACGATCTCTCCCGTGCGGGTGCACCGGACGGAGAGGGCGGTCGATTGGTATCAGCGGCGCACTGGAGATTCGTTGGCGAGTCGTTTCTTCTTGGTTTGGTTCTGCTGGGCCCCGCACTCGTGGTCATCGTGCGACCGCCTCGAATGCAAGAGGCGAACGATGGTACAGAGGCTGCGCCGCTTGCGATCCCTCAAGTCACATTCCTTCGCACCTACGCGGGCCTGGCATTGTTGCCGATGGCTCTTGCGCCGCACGGCTATGGCCATTACCTCCTGCATTCGGCGCCGGCCTGCGCGATATTGTTCGCGGTTTTTCTTTGCGCGTGTCACCGGCGCCGCCTTTCGCGACCCGCGTTTGTCGTTTCGTGGCTCCTGATCGGTGTCGGCCTCTGGAATCTCAGGGATCATGTCGAATTCATGATCCGGGGTGACACCGCGAACGGCGCCTACTCCGCGCAAAGGGATCGAATGGCCGACGTTGTGCGCGCGGCGGCGGCGAGCCCACCGGATTCGGCCGTTCTCCTCTGGCCACCGGATTACGCGGCATCGTATTACGCGGGCCGTCGTACGCCGCTGGAATGCTCGAACGCGGATGTGATCTTCAAGGGAAAGTACTATCGACTCAGTCCGACGATGGCGGAGATCCTCGATCGGCTGAAGTCCGCACCGCCGGCGGTCCTCATCGACACGACGCGGGTGATGATCGTCACCGCGACGGACGATCCGATTGGCGCTGCGGACGGAGACTATCTTCGCGTTGAACCCGGTCTTTCCCTGGTCGAAGCGCCGAACCCGCGGCACCCGCTGCCCGAGGGACGCCTGCTCGCGGATTTCAAGACATGGATTCGGGAGCATTACGGCGGACAGGAACGGGTGGGGCGATGCACGCTCTATTATCTCGGGCGACCCTGGCGCGAATGGACGGACTACCACGCGCGCGACGAAGACCGGTCGACTGATTGAGGTCTGTCGAACCCGGATCGCGAGTTTCAGGGTGTGTTCGCGCTGTTATGGGGTCGGTTCAGCCGGCTTTGCCCCGCTTTCGTGTCGCGAGCCAAGGGGGACACAGTCTTTCGGCATCAGGTGATCAGCGAGGTCACGCTCGAGGTCCGATACCGGCCTCCCGTCGGTTTTCCCTGAGCCTGCCTGCCCGATTGACCGAAATCTCTTTCAGGTCAGAGTGGGGAGTTGCATGCTACAAGATGCCGATAATCACGCGTATGTCGAATCTCTCTGGGTGTCAGACGAGGAGCTCGCGCCCATCCTGAGAGAAATCGACAACGCGGGGAAGAACAACCCCCGCGTCAAGAGGCGCCGGTATCAGCGCCGCACTTATCGCGTGGATGGGGGGATTCAATTCGAGGTGCGGCCGCCGTATGAGCGTCCGCTGTACTTCGTGGTTCGGCCGTACGATCTCTGCGAGCAAGGCGCCGGGCTGCTTCACGGCGGTCCGCTTTCTCCGGGGATTCGTTGCCTGCTAACCCTGATCTCCGGGACCGGCCAGCGGATCACCGTCGAGGGCGTCGTCTCGCATTGCCGACGCGTTCGTGGGCGCATTCACTACATCGGCATGTCTTTCAATGAAACGCTTCCGGTCGATCGCTTCTGCGATTCCTCGGGGGATGGTCCGCAGGCACGCCGTCAGCCGCACTCGTACGATGGCGTGAAACTGGTCGGACTCGCCCGCGAATTGATTCGATTGATCGAGTCACAGGCTCCTGTGCACCAGGTGAAACTGGTGATCGGGAACATGGCGCGGGTCACCGAGACAGGGCTCGTCATCAACACCCAGTCGCTTCGACCGGACTGGCGAAACAAGCCGAAGGTTGCCCGGAATCGATCGGCCGAATCGCCGGAAACGAAGCCCGATGAGTCCGGCGACTGACGGCCCGATCCATGAGAAAAGGGCCCTGATCGAAAGTTCACGTTCCGATCCGGGCCCTTGGTTCTACTCTATCCGTTCGATTCCGCCTGCCGGCCGACGATTCGGTGTCAGCCGTAAATCTTGAGAATCGACTCCAGGAATTTCAGGGCATCGTTTCGCTTGCGCTGGAATACGTTGCGGCCGATGATCGAACCGAATCCGCCGCCGTCGCGAATCGCCTTGCATTCGTCGAATACTTCCTGATCGTTGTCTTTCTTCGCTCCGCCGCTGAAGATGACGATTCGTCGGCCGGCGAACGCGCATTGCGTCACATGTTTGACACGTTCCGCCAGCGTTCCGATCGCTATCTTCTCCTTGTCAAAGACCTTCTTTGCGGCGTCCTGCTCGATGTGGGATGACGGCAGCTTCACTTTGATGATGTGCGATCCGAGCTGCGCTGCGATCTGGGCCGCATAGCCGCAGACGTCGATCGCGGTTTCGCCCTCTTTGCTGATGCTGCTGCCGCGCGGGTAACTCCAGGTGACCACGGCGAGCCCGCTGGCCTTCGCCTCGGCGGCGTACTCCCTCAGTTCCTCGTACATTTCCTTGCGAAGCGCCGAACCGGGATAAATCGTCATGCCGACGCCGACGCAGCCGAGTCGAATGGCGTCCTTGACGCTCGCCGTGACGGCCTGCCATGAGTCCTTCTCGTCGGCGAGGCTGTCGTGATTGTTCGCCTTGAGAATGAGCGGGATTTCGCCGGCGAAGTCGGCGGCGCCGGCCTCCAGGAATCCGAGCGGCGCGGCGTAGGCGTTCAGGCCGGCCTCGATCGCCATTCGAAAATGGTAGTGCGGATCGTAACCCTCCGGGTTCGGACCGAAGCTTCGCACCGGTCCGTGTTCCCAGCCCTGATCGACCGGCAGGATGACCATGCGCCCGGTGCCGCCGAGGCGACCCTGGTTCAACATGCGGGCGAGATTCGTCTGCACCCCCGGGTTGTCGCTTCTGTACCAGCTTAGTATTTCACGCACGCGCTCTGTCATGGTGGGCACTCCTTGGCTGCGGGTCTCGGCGTTTGAAATCCATCGCACGGCGACGAACCGTTCGATTCATCCTTGAACGGGCGAGTGCCGGCCGATGCGAATCAAACACGGCGATTTCACCTCATTCGATGGAGGCTAAGCCTACATCCTGCCCCTGTTCGGTCAAGACTTCTCCGTGACCCCGAAGTATCGGCCAACCGTCGCTTCGTCGATCTCGCACCACGGGGGCGCCTCTTCGGCATGGGTCCAGAACCGGCCAAAGTCACCGTCGAGAATCCGGCTTCTCAGGCATGCAAAGGCCAGCCGTCCGACGACGATCGCGACAGGCGAACCGATCTTTCGCCGCAGGATCTTTCGAATGGCCTCTCGAAGCCGCGCCTCCGCGGCTTCCAGCCCCTCGCCGTCGGGCGGCTCCACCGCACCGGGCTCCTCCCGCCAGACCTTGAAGACCTTGGGGAACCGTTCCTTGAACTGTTCGTTGGTCATGCCCTCCCAGAGCCCGACGTCCAGCTCGCGCAGGTCTTCCAATGTCTTGAGCTTGAGCCCACGGGCCGCTGCGAGAATTTCCGCTGTCTCCTCGGATGGCGAATCTGATCCGCAATACATCGCCTTCGGCGCGGCCATCGCCAGTTCGGTCGCGACCTGTTTCGCTTCAGCGCGGCCCGCCGCGTTAATCGGCAGACTGGTGTCGCCGATCAGGCGATCCTGATCGTCCCAGTCGGTGCGGGCGGCCTTGATGAGGATGATCATTTTCATGGTTGCGCGTCGGCCGGGCCGTTTTCGCATGGCCGGGTCGGATGGATCAACCGGGACAACCCGGAATCGCCTAATGATTCCGCCGTGTTCATGCGTCGTCCAGGATCTCGATCGTCTTGAACGGCTTGCCTTCGAGAAATTCCAGGCTCGCACCGCCGCCCGTCGAAATGTGCGTCATTCCCTCTGCCATTCCGAATGCCTCGACGGCGGCAGCCGAGTCGCCGCCACCGACGATCGTCGTGGTGCCGAGCCGTGTCGCATCGGCCATGGCCTGGGCGACCGAACGCGTGCCGGCGTCGAACGGCGCCGTTTCAAAGACGCCCATCGGTCCGTTCCAGACCACCGTCTTCGCGGAGCGGATGAGATCACCGTAGGTCGTGCAGGTCTTCGGTCCGATGTCGAGGCCCATGACGCCTTCGGGTATGTCGCCGGCGGCCGTGACGGTCTTTACGTTTGCCTCAATCTTATCAGCACAGACGCTGTCCACAGGTAGCCGAATCTTACCGGCGGACTTCTTCAGCAAGTCCGACGCCAGCGAGATCCGATCCTGTTCGCAGAGGCTCTTTCCAATCTTCAAGCCCTGGGCGGCGAAGAACGTGTACGCCATTGCCCCGCCGATGAGCAGCGCGTCCACCTTGGGAAGCAGGCTCTCGATGACCTTGATCTTGTCGCTGACTTTGGCGCCCCCGAGTATCGCGATGAACGGCCGCCCGGGACGGGCGAGGGCGTCGCCGAGAAATCTCAGCTCCTTCTCGACGAGCACGCCGCAGA